>NZ_MRYC01000022.1:0-50458 GCF_001921765.1 Psychrobacter sp. C 20.9
GGGCTGATGCTAAAATTGCCCCATACTGCGTTACAAATCTCGCTAAGGCATCTGCATTATCGTCGCTTTGTGCCTTGTCTGGAACAATTTTAGCGATCAGCAGTGCCTATTTGCGAATGTTCAACACGCCCTAGTAAAAATGGGAGCGAAGTGCTCCCATTTTATGTTATTCAATCATTAAAACTCTTGGCTCGTTGGGCGCAAAACAATTTCATTAATATCTACATCCGCAGGCTGTTCAATTGCATAAGCAATTGCTCGAGCGACTGAGTTAGCTGGTATGGCTTGTTTGTAGAAATCAGTAACAAACTCTGAACTCTCTTTATGAGAAGAGCCGAACTTTAGTTCTGACTCAATTGCACCAGGCTCAATAGTAGTCGTTCTAATTGTTTCCCCAACTTCATGACGAAGGCCTTCAGAGATGGCTCTTACAGCAAACTTAGTACCGCTATAAACCGTACCTCCTGGACTAAATACTTTTACCCCTGCAACAGATGAGAGATTAATAAAGTGTCCAAAGTTTTGTTTTTGGAAAACAGGTAGGGTAGCTGCTATACCATAAAGAACACCTTTAATATTAATGTCGATCATACGATCCCATTCATCAACTTTTAGCTCACTTAATGGTGCAATAGACATCAATCCAGCATTGTTTACCAATACATCGATTTGACCAAATGCGCTTAATGCCTTTTCAATAAGTGCTTGTACTTCATGTGGTTTGGTTACATCCACACCAGTAAATTCAGCTTGACCACCTTCAGCACGAATGTCGTGAACAATAGCCTCTAATTTTTCAGTACGTCTAGCACCAATTACAACCTTTGCACCTTTTTTAGCAAGTAAGCGAGCAGTAGCTTCACCTAAACCACTACTTGCACCAGTGATAACAATAACTTTATTTTCTATATTATTCATACAAGTAACCTTCAACCTATCTGTCAATCATATTTGAGGGTTAAGTATTACAGCCTTGCTAGGTATAATAAATGAATAATATTGTCTTTCAGAATTCCTATTTACGGAATAATTACTATAACACAGGATTGGACATGCAGAACAAATTGGAAATGATGCGTATCTTTTGTGTCGCAGCAGAGTCTCGAAATTTTAAAGAGGCAGCAACTCAACTGGGTATTTCCCCACAGGTAGTGACACGGGCAATAAAAGAGCTAGAAGAGCAGCGCGGAGAGATTTTGTTTTACAGGAGTACTCGACAAATTAAAATTACCGCTGATGGTGAGCGTCTGGCAAAGCAAGCACGTCTTGCGGTGGAATCGATCGATGCTTTGCTTGTAAAAGACACCAAGGAAAAACGAGATGAAATGCGTGGGACTGTCCGTATTACTGTGTCGTCTGTGTTAGGGCGTAAAGTGGTAGTACCTGCACTAGCAGAATTTGCCACACGTTATCCAGATATTGTCGTGGATTGTGTGCTAACAGATTCACACTCGGATGTGATCGATGAGCGGATAGATATCGGGATCAGATTTGGATTTTTGCCGGACAATCGATATGTGGCAAGGGAATTGGCTAAAGTGAAATTTTATTCTGTGGGTACGCCAGAGTTAATTGATAAGGTTGGAATGCCCAAAAAAATTATTGACCTTGATAAATACCCTCTAACAGCACTAGTCGATCATAAAACAGGGCGTTACTGGCCATGGACATTCACCGAAAGTCGAAGCTTTACGCCATCAAAGCCCCGTTTTATTACAGATGATCTAGAAGCTGAATTTCAAGCTATTCTCGCTGGAGTTGGATTCGGACACATGCCTGGATTTCTAGTTTTGCCGTGGCTTAGGAGTGGTAAGCTCATTCAGATACTTCATGAGGAAACCTCTCCCGTTTGGCGCCTGTATTTATATCGTCCACAGCGGGGCCCGACACCTTTGCGAATCCGAGCATTGTTTGATTACTTAGTGGAAGTGCTGGGCCATATAGAAACCTGAATCAGATAAGACCATCATGTATTTAGAGTAACTACAATTTTTCCTATTTGCTGATTTGATTCAAGATAGCGCTGAGCGTCATGCATGTCCTCAAAGTTAAAGCAACGGTCGATCACTGGACGAAGATATCCTGCACCTATACTGCTAAGAATAAATCGTCTGGCTTGCTCCCTTAGAACAGGGTCATGGAGAACCTCAAGGAACAAAAAACCTCGCATGGTTAAGCTCTTGCGTAATGCAACTTTAAGGGGAAATGGTGTGTTCTCCGGGCTAAGTGCACCATGCATAACCATAGTTCCTCCCACAGACATCGCTTTTGCAATCTGTTCAATATGTGGCCCTCCTACAGCATCGAAGGCGACATCAAGATGTTCTCCACCTAAACGTAAAACAAGGGCCTCATACAAATCGGGTTCATCTTCACTGGCTATAACATTTTTAACACCGAGATCCAGTAAACGTTGCTTTTTCTCTATCGTCTGTGTACTTGCAATAACCTTAGCTCCCGCTGCTTCAGCTATCTGTATCGCAGCTAGTCCTACGCTACTTGAAGCTGCTGTGATGAAGATCGTTTTTCCTTTCGATAATCCACCAGCATGGATTACACCACCCCAAGCCGTCAAATACTGCATCCAGATTGAAGAAGCTTCTTCCCAGCTTAAACTATCGGGTTTGTGAACTAAAAAATTTTCTGGAATCAGAAGCTTGTCCGCATATGTCCCATATTTGGCTAGATTGTCAGTCGGAAGAATCGATACTGCATCTCCTGGAGAAAATTGGCGTACACCTTCACCTATCGCAAGAACTATGCCTGCTCCCTCATATCCCAGACGAGAAGGGAATACTGCCTTTTGAATATAAGTACCACGCCGAAACATTACATCGGCCCGGTTGAGTCCGATCGTTTTCATCTGTATTAGAACTTCTCCTGCGGCTGGTAAAGCAACAGGAAGTGTTTCTAATGTCAGAACATCTGTATCTCCAATACAATTGAAGCGCCAAGTCTTGGCCTGAAGTGCGTTAAATGACATCGATAACTACCTTAATATTAGCAGAGCGATCTTGAACAGCATCATGAGCCTCAATCGCTTGGTCTAGAGTAAAATGACGAGGATCAACAATAGCACGCAGTTTACCTTCCTCAACGAGACGAGTCGCGGTCTTAAGGACATCACCATGATGAGAACGGCGATTGCCTGTTAACGTCGGCATTAGGACGAATACGCCAGACAGTGTGGCAGACCGTAGAGATGAATTCGCTAAATTATGATTGCCAAATGCAGCACAGCTGGTGATGTGGCCATAGTGAGTCGTCATGGAAAGTGACGCTTCGAGTACTGGACCACCCACAGTGTCGTAAACAATGTTAAAACCTTGACCCTCAGGGCTTGCAGCAATAATGTCATCGGAAGATACTGTTGTGTAATCGAGAGGTGTTGCACCGAGTTCTGAAATCAGTGATTGATCAGCTGTACGACCAGTCGCCCAAACATTTGCATCAAGTGCTTTTGCAAGCTGAACCACCATATAACCAACGCCACCAGCACCGCCTTGAACCAGTACAGTTTGCCCTGGTTGGACCTTCGCATTATCCACTAAACCTTCCCAAGCGGTGAGGAACGTCAATGGTAGTACTGCTGCCTCGCGCATAGAGATATTCCGTGGCTTTAATGCGATCAGATCAGCATCTGCTACAACATATTCTGCTAAAGATCCTTGAAGACCACGGACGCCACCAATCAGACCGTAAACTTCATCTCCGACGTTGAAGTGGGTGACACCTTCACCAACAGCAGTTACAACCCCAGCCATATCCGTTCCCAACACGGCAGGAAGCTCTGGCATAGCATATGTTGCTTCACCAAGACGAATTTTATAATCAATAGGGTTTACACCACTAGCATGAATACGTACTAGAACTTGCCCAGCCTCTGGTTGAGGTATAGGGAGTTCTACACGTTTAAATTCATGATCACCAAAATTTTCTAGGATAAGCGCATTCATCATCTTATTCATAGTTGTTCCTTATTCTTAACTGGGGGATGATATGCACAGTACCAAAGTAAGTTAATCCAATAAATGATATTTATAGGATTTAATAATTCCTAAATAATGAATAATAAATATCATCCGCTCACTAAAGATATGCTTTGTTGCACAAAACTATTTCTAAGGCTTATGCCACAATATAATTTTCAAATGAATCATCCTGCACCTAAAATTTATTAACCGAGCTTTCATTAATCGGGGAGAATATTGCCGGTGGAGTAGTCAATGTTGAGAGCCCTCTTCATTCAGAATTTGCCCTGTGTGCTTTGGTGTAATTAAAGGTGCAGTCGGACGCGGTCCTGTATATTGCAAGCCGATACCAGCATAGACATCATCTGCTGCAATTTCAGTTTCAAAACGTTCTTTGTCTCGTTCTCGGATTTCTTGGCTAATTTCTTCAACATCACCCTGGTCAACACCCAGTTCTTCTAAAATTGCACCGCCAAATAGCATTGCCGACTCGAAGGTTTCGCGTATCATGTAATCCACATTTTGTTTTGCTAAATGCAGCGCATGTTCACGGTCATAAGAGCGAACCAGTAACTTGGCCATAGGAAATTCATGTTGCACCAACTCTACGATCTTATTCGTCGTTTCTTTGTGGTCTACGCAAACAACAATTGCTTCAGCCGTATCTGCTCCTGAGACATGTAAAATATCTAAACGGGAACCATCGCCATAATAAATTTTGGGGCTGTAGTAGATAAGCACTATGCTAGACTACTTTTATGAAGATAACCCGTTGTAAACTAAGTAAAAAAGTACAGCGAAGGCTGTTAGAGTTTTTCACAGCTGAAGTGACTGCTAGAACAGCCGCAGATTTGCTTGATATTCAGCCTAATACTGCTGCACTTTTTTATCATAAAATAAGACTTGTGATAGATTACCATCTCTCATTAGAAGCTGATGAGCTTTTTGATGGTGAGGTCGAATTAGATGAAAGTTACTTTGGCGGTGTACGCAAAGGCAAAAGAGGTCGCGGGGCTGCTGGTAAAACCGCTGTATTTGGTATTCTAAAACGAAACGGTAAGGTGTATACCATTGTCGTAGCAGACACCAAACAGACTACTCTAATGCCTGTTATTAAGCGTAAAATCAAGCCTGACAGCTTTGTTTATACGGATAGCTATCGAAGTTACAATGCACTGGATGTGAGCGAGTTTAAACATTTCAGAGTCAATCACTCTATAGAGTTCACTTGCGATAAAAACAATCACATCAATGGCATTGAGAACTTCTGGAATCAGTCTAAACGAACACTCAGAAAGTATAATGGGATTAATAAGAAAAACTTCCATTTGTTTTTAAAAGAGTGCGAGTTTAGATTTAACTATGGTTCACCATCTAATCAGCTAAAATTCCTGAGAAAATGGTGTGATATTTAATCCTTATCTACTACAGCCCCTAAATTTTAAATCCAAATCTTTCAGCGTTTTGAATCATGTCGATATCATTATCAATGATGGTCACGTCAATACCTCGAGCAAGCAATAATTGACTTGAGACTTGTCCAAAACGACCGAAACCAATCATCAGGACTTTTCCAGAAAGTCCTTCAGCAATACGGATATTTTCTAAAGAAGTTTGTTCTGTAGTTTGGGTAAAACGTTTAAACAGAATGCCTATGATGGGGGTCAAAATCATCGACAAGACTACAATCGCATTCAGGTTTGAGCTTTCATCAGCACTAATGATTTGAGCACTCATGGCGGCAGCAAAGAGTACAAAAGCAAACTCCCCCCCTTGAGCCATTAGTAATGCGCGATCGAGTGCTTCAGAGTGTGAACTTTTGGTCAGGCGTGCAATCAGATAAATTATGGATGCTTTGACAAACATCAGCACAAGTACAGCACTTAAAATTAACACCCAGTTATTTTTTATGACGTCAAGGTCTAATGACATGCCTACGGCTAGAAAAAATAATCCGAGCAATATGCCACGAAACGGTTCAATATCTGCTTCAATCTGATGGCGAAAAGTGGATTCGGAGAGTAATACCCCTGCAAGGAATGCCCCCATTGCCATTGATAAGCCACTGACTTGCATCAGTAATGCTGCGCCGAGCACCACCAAGAGTGCTGCTGCAGTCATGACTTCACGGGCTTTGGCTGCGGCTAATAAGCGAAATAAAGGGTTAAGCAACCAATAGCCAGCAGCGATTAAACCTGCAATTGAGATTAAACCAACCCCAATGCTCTGCAAACGCGTAGAAGTACTTTCAACAACATGATTCGGTGCGATAAAAGCGACAATTGCCAATAAAGGTACAATCAATAAGTCTTCAAAAAGCAGGATCGAGACAATTTTTTGTCCTCGTGGTTGAGCAATGTCTCCACGATCTCCCAAAAGTTGCATCACAATTGCAGTCGAGGTGAGTACAAAGCCCGCAGCACACACAAAACTCACTTGCCAAGAATAGCCATAGACCAAGCCTACCGCCGTTAACCCCAATGAACCGGCACTAATCTGTAATGCGCCTAATCCAAAAATTTCTTTTCTTAAACTCCATAAATACGATGGACGCATTTCTAGTCCAATCACAAACAGATACATCACAATACCAAGCTCAGCAATATGCAGAATAGACGCAGAATCGTAGAAAAACGCTAGTCCAAATGGACCAATAATTAATCCTGCAATTAAATATCCCAATACCGAGCTTAATCCTAGGCGCTTTATTAAGGGGACTGAAATCACTGCCGCTGTGAGCAGTATGACAGGGGATAGAAGGCTGATAGATGTGGCTTCTGCACTCATATATTTCTCAGATTTTGTATAGAGTCTGTTGACACTTCAAGTATAGAAAGTAGATTCAAAACACAAGTGCAACAGGTTTGTAGTTAGTTGAAACAGTTATTCACTATACCCGAATTTCAAGTAATCAATGGGATAGTTTTATCACTGCATTTAAAGACTGGCAGCAAAGTATTGGTAAGCTTTTCACTATAGGTATTGAGGGAAATAATTGTAAAATAAGGCCTCGGATTAGATGTGTTAGTTCAGTATTGAGTGTGGCTTTAGCAAGAATACGGATATTAATGCTTCTCGCAATATTCTAGCGGTAGGACATACCACTTTGTCTGTGGAGGAAAGATGCGGTAAAGGTCGCTCTGTGAAGCAGAAAGCATGCCTAAATCCGTGAGGAAGTCGCCTAAGAGCTTTTGCTTTTAAAATCCCTGAGAAACCTGTTTCGTAAAGAGTTAGTCGAAAGTGAGGGGGGAGTATGTCAGAAGTTTAATTTTATAAGTTACTGTAAAGATTCGGAAAGTTAATTATGGTATCCAGTTGCAGAGCCAATGGTGACTTCATTTAATCTCAGCATACTTTTTGAAACACGACCTAAATTTTTAAGGTTTATAAAAAATATTGCTTTTTTTATACTATGGGTACTATAGTATTAATGCTAGCAAATAAGGAGGTCTGATGCCTAATCAGGTTGAAGACAAAAAAAGATTCTTCTACGTGTCAGAAAGATCAAAGGTCAGACGCAAGCGATTGAAAAATCGTTAGAAGACAATGTGGAATGTGGTGCAATTCTGCAACAATAGCATTATGTCGAAATAAAAACCCAGATTTTGGCTCAGCTATGGGAATTTTTTTAACTTTCATACAACAAAACTTTCTGACATGCATATATTAGAAATGTCAGAATCAGTTTTAATTCTAATCAATTATGGAGTTTTAGTCATGCTTAAAACAGCTTTATATGTCCGTCTTGAAGCTAAACCGGGTAAAGAAGACGAAGTGGAAGCTTTCCTTAAAGCCGGTTTACCTATTGTAATGGAAGAACCTGCGACAGTTGCGTGGTTTGGCCTACGTCTTGGACCTACAACATTTGGTATTTTTGATGCATTTCCTGATGAGGCGGGTCGCCAAGCACATTTATCTGGCAAGGTTGCAGCTGCTTTGATGGATCAGGCCGATGAGCTATTTTCAGAGCCACCGTCTATTGAAAAAGTAGATGTTTTGGCTAGTAAACTACCAGATCATACCGACGCTTAAATGTATGAGGGTGCTGCCTGAAATTTTGAATGAAAGGCAGCACCCTCTAGCATGTCAAGGTAGGTAAACCAAAATGTAAGAAGTGACTTTATCTTATATATACTGATTTTATTGGGTTTTAACTATTGTAAAGATGAAAATTTAAGATATATATTATCGTAATATAAAGTTTAACTCGTATTTAGGCACTATATTTTTATAGTGTTTTTTACCTCCACTCAAGCCTGCTTAGAGCAAAAAGCCGCGTAATTTTATTAAGAATTCCTCTTTAATGCTTTGATGGTTAAGGCCAATTTTCTGGTTTTAAAATTACTAGGTATTGTTTCTATTATCTACTCTCTGCATAATATAAGGAGATTGTTCTTTTAATCTCTGCATATTATTGAGAAATATATGAAGCATATTACTTATATTCATGAGCATTCAAACTGGACTGAGTGGCAATGGTCGGACAAAAAGCTATTGCCACTCGTCAGTCGGGTGCGAATATTACAAGGTCGTTTATTAGGAAAATTGCTAACGCTAGGGTTTGAGTTAAATGTTGAGGCGCAATTAGATGCTGTGACTTTAGAGATTGTCAAAACCTCTGAGATAGAAGGGGAGTCTCTAAATAACGATCAAGTGCGTTCCTCAGTTGCGCGGCATTTAGGGCTGGATAATGCCAGCATGCCAACCACTACTCGTGAGATCGATGCCGTGGTAGAGATGATGCTAAGTGCCACCTATCGTTATCAACAGCCACTATTGTTAGATGATCTACTCGGATGGCATCGAGCATTATTTCCAAATGGATATAGTGGGCTTTATCGTATTCAAGCAGGCAGTATCCGTGATGATAGTCATGGGCCAATGCAAGTAGTGTCAGGAGGGTATGGTCGTGAGCAGGTTCATTTTATTGCCCCCAGTGCAGATAGGTTGCCAGATGAGCTAGACAAATTTTTATTATGGTTTAATACTTCGTCAAATAAGCAAGACGATATAGATTTGGTCATAAAAGCAGGTGTTGCTCATTTATGGTTTGTGACTCTGCATCCATTTGATGATGGAAACGGACGACTAACACGAGCACTCACAGAACGAATGCTGGCAAAAAGCGATAACAGTGCCCAACGCTTTTATAGTATGTCAGCGCAAATTCTCAAACAGCGCAACGACTATTACAAAATACTAGAACGTACGCAAAAAGGTGATAAAGATATCACGGATTGGCTGGTGTGGTTTTTGCAAACGCTAGAGCAATCCCTCATTATAGCTCAAGAAACCACGGATAAAATTATCAGTAAGGCGGGCTTTTGGCAGACGCATCGACAGCATGCTTTGAATGACAGGCAGGTGAAAATGTTAAATACTTTGCTGACTGATTTTTATGGCAAACTTACCACTAAGAAATGGGCGACTATGACCAAATGCTCTATAGACACTGCACTACGAGATATCAATGATTTAATAGAGAAGGGTATGATGCGAAAATCTGTAGCATCAGGACGTAGTACGAGTTATGAGTTGGTTTTATGATAAAAATAATATTTTTTAATTCTGCTATGATAGCAAAAAGTTATTCGAATAAGCTGTAATAGAGACAACTCGTTCAGTGGCCTAATATCAGGTGTCTAAAATTAGTTGATCACTACAGTCACAAATAGCTTTTCTAATCTTGTTTAACATCGATAATTTCCTAGCAGATATCAGTCTCATTAATTTATTAGGGGATGACAAAAGGTTTGATGAAGAATAAAACGGCCTTCGACTCTTAAAGCCAAAGGCTGCTTAAATAGTCTAGAAGGTAGTATGCACTAGACACACAAATACCTAGTTATATTTTACGATGACATCGCTACCATCAAGCTCGACTATATACGTGTCGAGTATAATGTTTTCATCATCTAAGCATTGACCTGTGACCAGATTAAAGCGCTGCTTATAAATAGGTGAGGCGACATATAGCACATTTTCAGCAGAGCCATCCTCGTTGGTAATAGTCGTGCCGCCAATCAGACCTCTAGACAAGACGTTGGCTTGACTGAACGGATCATAATTATCAAGCGCAAATAACTGTGTCTGCTTGGTGCAAAAAATAGCCACTTGTTTTCCGTTTACGAGCGCACAGACACCTGTCTCGGGAATAATATCATTGATTTTGCACACAGTGAGCTGAGTCATCAGAAGATCCTTAATAGTAAAATATAAATGAGACCAACAACAAAAAATGCTTTTTAGCGTCTAATATTAATAGACGCTGACACGTTAAGATTACGCCAATTCGGTCACTTTTATTTGCGTCTTTTCGATATCGGTTGCAGGGCGAATCTGCTCTCGCTCAGTGACGAATACCACATTGTCATCGCCTTGCTCACTATTAACAAAATGACGGAAACGTTTGAGTTTTTCACTATCAGTAATGGTGGCTTTCCATTCACAAACATAGTTGTCGATGAGTAGTTGCATCTGTGACTCTAGCTCCTCAGCGATACCTAAACTGTCCTCAATAATAACGGCCTGTAGATACTCAAGTCCACCTTCAAGGCTCTCGCGCCATTTGGAGGTACGCTGAAGCTTATCTGCGGTCTTGATATAAAACATGATAATACGGTCGATATATTTGACAACTGTATCCGTATCGAGATCCGTTGCGAATAGCTCTCCATGACGCGGGGTCATGCCACCATTACCGCAGACAAAGAGATTCCAGCCTTTTTCAGTGGCAATAATTCCAAAATCTTTGCTTTGCGCTTCAGCGCACTCACGGGTACATCCAGATACGCCCATTTTTATTTTGTGTGGTGAGCGTACTCCTTTGTAGCGGTCTTCTAGTCTAAGTGCTAAACCCACACTGTCATCGACACCGTAGCGACACCAATTGTTACCCACGCAGGATTTCACTGTACGCAGAGATTTACCATAAGCATGCCCTGTCTCAAACCCAGCATCTACCAGTTGTGTCCAAATATCGGGCAGTTGGTCTAAACGTGCGCCAAATAAGTCGACGCGCTGACCGCCAGTGATTTTGGTATACAGATTGAACTCTTTGGCGACTTGTCCGAGTATGATGAGTTTATCTGCAGTAATTTCACCGCCAGGTACGCGCGGCACGACCGAATAAGTGCCATCTTTTTGAATATTGCCTAGATAGTAATCGTTGCTGTCTTGCAGTGGCGTGAGTTCGGGTTTGAGTACATAATCATTCCAGCATGACGCCAAAATAGAGGCAACGGTTGGTTTGCAAATCTCGCAGCCATGACCACTACCGTGCCCATCTAATAGCGCATCAAAGGTCTTAATGCCTTGTACTCGAATCAAGCTATACAACTCCTGACGTGAGTAAGCAAAGTGCTCACACAGATCATTATTGACTTCAAAACCAAGCGCGGTTAGTTGATAACCTAATGTGTCTTTCACCATGGGAGCACAGCCACCACAGCCTGTACCGGCACTGGTACATGATTTTACCTCTGCCATGGTATAGGCACCGTCTTCAACGGCGGCACAAATAGCACCTTTGGTGACGTTGTAACAAGAGCAAATCGTGGCGCTATCGGGCAGGTTCTCGATACCCATGGTGGGTTTTTCTACGTTGGGTAGGATCAGGCTTTCAGGATGGGTAGGCAGGTCAATATCGTTTAGAAATAGCTGCAAGAGATTGTTGTAATCCTCAGTGTCACCTACCAATACAGCGCCCAGTAGCCGCTTATTATCCGCTGTGGTTACCAGTTTTTTATAGATACCCTCAGCAGGGTTTTGGTATAAATAGCTCAAACTGTTTTCTGTTGCACCGTGCGCATCGCCGATACTGCCCACATCTACACCCATCAATTTGAGCTTGGTGCTCATGTCAGCGCCTGTAAAGGTCTGAGCGTGATCGCCTGCAATTTGAGCGGCGCAAATACTGGCCATGCTATAACCTGGCGCGACCAAGCCAAAAACGGTGTTGTCCCATACGGCGCATTCTCCAATGGCATATACATTCGGGGCATTGGTACGGCAGGCTTCATCAATCATAATACCGCCACGGGTGCCGATTTCAATACCGCATTCAGGGTTGCTTTTGATAATGCCATCTTGCGGACGAATACCCGCACTAAAGACGATCATGTCGGTATCTAATGAGGTATCATCAGCGAACTGCATGGTTAAATGACACGATGCTTCATCCGATAGGGTATTGTCGATAATGGCCTTAGTATTTTTACCTGTTAGTACTTTGACGCCAAGGCCTTCAATTTTACGCTTTAAAATATCACCGCCAGCAGCATCGAGCTGTACGCCCATCAGCTGAGGCGCAAACTCGACTACGTAAGTCTCTAATCCTAGTGTGACTAGGGCTTTGGCTGCCTCAAGGCCAAGCAGGCCACCCCCGACCACGACACCTTTTTTGACTTTTGGCTGCTCAGCAGTACTGAGAATATCATCCAAATCTTTAATCGTACGATAGACATGACAGTGCGGATGCTCGCGCCCTGGAATTGGCGGCACAAACGGATAGGAGCCTGTTGCTAGTACCAATTCAGCATAGTCTATCTGGGTACCGTCTTCCGTGCTGATACATTGATTGGCGGCATCGATGTTTGTGATTCGCTGATTGAGATGCAACTGAATCTGCGCATCCTCATACCTGCTCAAGTCCACTAAGTTTAGTTTACTCACATCTTTATGTTCAAAATAGCTCGATAGATACACCCGGTCATAAGCTGGGCGATCCTCTTCAGCAAATACGTGAATCTCAAACTGATCGTGTAAGCCTTTTTCTATGGCTCGCTCGATAAAGTGATGTCCCACCATACCGTTACCAATCACCACTAATTTAGCTTTATTCATCGTACTTACTATAGTGCTACTCATATGCCTATCCTCAGTAATGTGTTTGCTTAAATACTTTCATCTAATGTCCCATCCAAAAGTCGCAAGTTAATTTTTAGATGGTTCAATGATAGATAGTCGTTAATACTTAGATGCCTATAACTATTAAGCCCTCAATAATCGTGCCAAACACAATTAATGACATTCAATTATCGAACCCTTATATAGTTAAAAAATATGTAGCCTTACCAGTTTATAAGGTCATGCCAGTACTTTTGGCGATACTATTTTCTATGGTAAGTAATTGCTTAACATAATCTTTTTAATAGTTGTCATTTACATCCTATGCACCAAAATAGTTGCGAAAATGCACCAAATTGGTTTTGATTGTTACTTTAAAGGTGCATCGCTTACTTTACTTAATCGAGAGGTAACTTATTTTTATCTAAGCAATATTATTTAATTGGGATGCCTTTAGAGCCATCTGGTACAAAGCATAGCCCTATTAAAAAAGATGATGTTTTATATCTATGTCAATTTTATATTTGCAGCTGGCACATCCATTGCACTCTCTTAATGGTCGCAACTGATAAGTTTCTGACTCATAACGTGTTTTTATAACTTTAATGTTAGCCATTTGAGGAAATCGTTTATGCCTTTATCGAAACCTGATGTGCCAAATAAAAACAAGCTGAATATCTTTTCTTTTAGCGGTAAAAACAAAATTCTCCATCTTGGGTGGATGGCGTTTTTTTTCACCTTTTTCGTGTGGTTTAACCATGCGCCATTCTTATCTGCGATTGGGGAGAGTTTGAACCTCACCAAAGACCAGGTAAAAACTTTATTGATATTAAATGTTGCCTTGACTATCCCAGCTCGGGTCATCATTGGCATGTTGACCGATCGCTTTGGTCCTCGGCTTGTTTACACTGCAATTTTAGCCATTGGGGCAATTCCCTGTTTCACCTTCGCTTTTGCACAAGACTACAATACGCTAGCCCTATCACGCTTTTTATTGGGTTTTGTTGGTGCAGGGTTTGTGGTTGGCATTCGTCTCATGAGTGACTGGTTCCCTGCCAATGAGCTGGGTACAGCTGAAGGTATCTATGGGGGCTGGGGAAATTTCGGCTCTGCCGCCGCGGCGCTGCTACTACCGACAGTCGCTATTGCGGCCGCTGCTGTCTTTGGCGGTGAGGAAGGTTGGCGTTATGCAACGGCTACCTCAGGGGTGGTTATGATGCTCTATAGCGTGATTTTTTATAAGATGGTACGTGATACCCCTAAGGGTGCTACGTATTTCAAACCTAAAAAATCGGGTGCCATGATGGTGACTTCATCAGGTGACTTCTGGCTCATGATGGTATTTAAACTGCCAATGTATTTGGCATTGGCCTTATTGGCGTGGAAATTATCACCAGCTGGTGTGAGTTTGCTGAATCAGGCAAGTGTCAACATTGTCTATATTGCGTTGGTGGTGTTATATGTTTATGAATTTATCAGTAGTTATCGTTTTAATAAGGAAGTATTTACCACACCTGTGCCAAAAGCTCACCGATATGACTTTAAGCAAGTCGGTATTTTGAATATTTTATACTTTGCGACTTTTGGCTCAGAGTTGGCCGTGGTGTCTATGTTGCCGCTTTTTTATCAAGAGACTTTTAACTTATCGATTGTCATGGCAGGTGTCTTGGCATCAAGCTACGCCTTTATGAATCTGATGTCGCGTCCTGGCGGCGGCTGGTTGAGTGATAAATTCGGTCGCAAAATCACACTTTTGATTCTCACCGCAGGTTTGGCTGTTGGTTATCTGTTGATGGGTATCGTTGACTCTTCATGGCCGATCGCGCTTGCGCTATTGATTACGATGTTCTGCTCTTTCTTTGTACAGGCGGGTGAGGGAGCAGTGTTTGCTGTGATTCCTTTGATTAAACGTAGTATGACCGGGCAGTTTGCAGGGATGACAGGCGCCTACGGTAACGTAGGGTCAGTGGTCTATCTGACCGTACTGAGTCTGGTATCGTATCAGGTGTTTTTCTTTGTGATTGCCGCAACGGCAGTGATTGGCTTCTTGGCGCTGTTTTTATTAAAAGAGCCTGAAGGCGTCATTATTGAAGAGATGCCAGATGGCAGTTTTGCTCAAATACAAGTGAGCTAAATTATGTACGAGAGCGTCAAACAAGCGCCTAAAGAGACAAATCAACTAAGCAGCCATGATGCGGACGTTGCATTGTGGCTGCCTGATTTTTTTACGATGGCAGGGCGCAAAGCTGAGAACCAAGACAGCCTGCTCATAACGACTTGCCTACCTTATGGGTTTCCATCGTCGTCAGCGTTTAATGGTGATCATCCCTCTTTTACAGCGCCTTTGTTAGTGCTGATGGCTGATGGGGTTAGTGCTTGCCAGTTTCCCAAACAAGCCAGTCAGTCAGTGATAAACACGGTGGCACACCATATCACCTCAAAACTTGCAGAGATGGTACAAACAGATAGGGTGCAAGCAAATGAGATATCAAACGAATCTCAAGAGCAATCGCCAAATCCACTACACCGCTTTGATGACGATCAAGTTGCCATCGTGATTAAGGAGGCGGTGCACCAAGCCAATGATACGCTTTATTTCCCGCAAGCGTATGAGCGCCTGCCAGCTTTATTATCGACTTTATCAGGATTGCTATGCATAGGCGACCGTATTCATCTGTTTCATACGGGCGATTCTCGTATCTATCGTATCGGTATCGACAGTATGGTGCTATTGACCAAAGACCATCATATCCACCACGGACGGGATAAAGGAGCACTGTCTGCGGCTATCGGTGCTGACACACGAGTGGAGCTGCAACAATCTGTGTTCACTTTGCACCAAAACGAGTGTTTGGCGCTCATGACCGATGGGGTTTATGAGTCTATTACGCCAGCAGAGTTACAGTTTGAGCTGTGTGCTGCGGTACAGGCCATGCACCAATCAGTAGCATGTCCCAATCAAATCATCGACCATCTTCAGATGAGCCAGCGTTTGTGTGAGCACGCCTTTAGCGAGGGTAGCCACGATAATCTCAGTGTAATCATGCTCGGTATGAACGACGAAATCACAAAAACCAAAACGCACAGAGAAACAGACAACGCCATTGCGCTTGATCAAGGTTTGGATAGCGACAGTAGTCACGCTCAGGATATCAATCACTATCGCTTACCAACGGGCTTGGCAGTAGGGGCACAGATTGATAATTTTGTGGTCAAAAAAATCATCGCGCGTACGGCTCGCAGTGAGGTGTATTTAGTAGAGGATAACGACCAGCATGCATTTGTTTTGAAATCGCCAAGTCTCAATGTCATTGCTGATGGGCATTATCTACGTGAGTTTTTAAAGGAACGTAAAATCGGTTTGAGCCTGTCCAAGCACAAACGTATTGGTGAGCCCGCTTACAATCAAGTGAACCCCAATAGCGTATCCTCCCATGATCCGCTTTTAACCAGTGATGTCTCTAAAAAACTGAATGCTACTTTCAATGCGTCTAATGCGTCGGGGCTTTTGCGCTACTACCCAGTGCCTGCCAGTAGCACTTATTTATATCATTTAACGGAATATATCGAAGGGGAGAGCCTACGAGTTTTTATGGATCGTCAAGCCCCTTGTGATATTTGGCAAACTTACGATTTACTCACTAAGATCGGCATGGCAGTCCGTGTGATGCATCGAAACTACCTACTGCATCAAGATATCAAGCCTGAAAATATATTATTAACTCAATCAGGTGCGGTCAAGTTAATCGACTTTGGCTCTGCTAGCTCCTCCATACTAAAAGACAGTACGCGTCCTCCTAATGGCGATTTGCACTACGCTGCACCAGAATATTACACCGATGCCCCGAAAGGCGTGCATTCTGATTTGTTTTCCATTGCCGTGATTGGTTATGAGTTACTTACAGGTGAGCTACCATTTAGCTCGCAAGAGTTGATGAACCCATCCGCCTCACTGATCGTACCTGCCGAGCGCCTGCGTCAAAACCGAGTGCCCGCTACCAGCCAGCAAGCGTTGATGCGTGCACTACACTCTAGTACGCAGGCAAGGTATCAAGCGATTGGCGAGTTCTTACAAGACTTTAATCCCGATAATAGTAACAATACCAGAGACCCTGAACCGCTGATCATACGTCATCCCTTATTGGTTTGGCACAGCATTTGCTTTATTCAATTTGTCATTATCATATCGTTGCTGATTTATTTTTCATAGAACCTTGTTAAACGTAAATAGTACGACAAGCCATTTTACTCAACGCTGCGTGTTGCGGCTAAGGAATGATTTTCCTATGTCACTTGATTCACCAGAACCAACCCATACTGCTTTCTCTACCAATGCTTCTTCTTCTAGACGTCAGACTACTGCGGGCATCGTTATTATAGGCGCTGGGATGGCAGGCAGTCGTTTTGCCATTGAGCTGGCACGTGCCCAGCAGCAAAGCAGCCAAGAAAAAGGCGCAGCTCATTTACCCATCACGCTGATTAGCAAAGAACCGCAAGTGGGCTACAACCGTATCATGCTGTCACCCGTACTCTCAGGAGAGTCGGTTTTTGAAGAGACATATTTATACGAGCTAGCAGAATATGAGCAATTGGGTATCACGGTATTGGCTGGCACGTCGGTAGATGCAATTGAAACCAATAAGCGGCGTGTCAAATTGAGTGATGGACAAACCCTGGATTATACCGAGCTGGTTTTGGCTACTGGCTCACAAGCTCGCGTCATCCCTTTTGCCAATCATGATGCTAAGGGGGTTCATGTATTTCGAGAGATTGCTGATGTGCAGGTATTGACGGAGTACGCGCGCCAAGCAAAAAAGGGTCTTGTCATTGGTGGCGGGGTGCTGGGTCTGGAAGCCGCTTGTGCTTTGGCGTCTCAAGGGGCAGATATGACAGTGGTTCATGTCGATAGTCATGTTCTCAACCGACAGCTTGATATGCCCGCCGCTCATCTGCTACAAGCAGAGCTCTTCAGTCGAAGTGTCAAGCTGGAGGTGTTAGCCAACACAGAATGTATTACGGTCAATGATCAACACGAGGTTAATGGTCTGTTGTTAAAGGATGGCCGCACACTGCCAGCAGACTTTATTGTCATGGCCGTTGGTGTCATCCCCAATACGACACTGGCGCAGCAAAGTGGTCTTGATGTTAACCGAGGTATCCTCGTAGATAACTTTATGCATACAAGCTGTCCTCATGTCTATGCGATTGGTGAGTGTATAGAACTGGATGGTGAGCTGTTCGGTATGGTAGCCCCTGTCAACCAACAGGTGGATACTTTGGTTTCTGTCCTAAAAGAGTCGAGCGTCTCAAGTAGTAGGAGACTTAGTAGTGACTCACGAATAACCGTATACGAAAACCACTGGCGTCCCTTTATCAGCAAGCCTTTATCTTTAAAATTAAAAGTATCTGGCATCGCCGCTTTTTCAGCAGGTCAGATTGCTTTTGATGATATTGAAATGGCACAGATAGAGCGCGTGGTTTATCAGCAAACGAGCCTCGATCATTATCTTTGTCTCTACATTAAAGAAAGCAAACTTATTGGCACGGTACTGTACGGTGATGTGAGTGAAAGCGGGTTTTATAGTCAGCTGATCACTGATGGCAGTGACATATCCTCGATAAAAGAAGACCTTATCTTTGGCGAAGCCTATTGCGATGTAGAGAAAATAGAAGCAGCTGAGCCCGAATCTGCCGTGCCAAGTGACGCACACCTAATAGGAGAGGCCTCATGAGCAGCACCATCTTAAATGACGATCAAGCCCTCAGTGTCGTACCGTCCTCTCGCATTACAACTTACACTGAGGATTTGATCAGTCCTATTCGTACCACTTGTCCTTACTGCGGCGTAGGCTGCGGCGTACTAGCAAACATCGATGAGGCAGGTGTAGTCAGCGTGACAGGCGATCCTGATCATCCAGCAAACTTCGGCAAACTCTGCTCAAAAGGCAGTGCATTGGCACAAACATTGGGCACTGAGCGCAGGTTGACTCAGCCTTATTATCAAGACAAACAGCGATCAATTGCAAAAGGACAACCGACAGATAAGCAGCCTGTCGAGTGGGAGGCAGTATTGGATGATATTGCCAGTCGTTTGAATAACACTATCGCGACACACGGGCGTGACAGCGTAATGTTTTATGTGTCAGGGCAGCTGCTTACTGAGGATTACTACGTTGCCAATAAGTTTATTAAAGGCTTTATTGGTAATAATAATATCGATTCCAATTCGCGTCTTTGTATGTCCTCAGCGGTTGCAGGGCATAAGCGTGCTTTTGGTGCAGACCTAGTGCCTAGTAATTATGAAGATTTAGAGTCTTGTGATTTATTGGTATTGGTGGGCTCCAATATGGCGTGGTGTCATCCTATCTTATTCGGACGGTTTTTAGCCGCCAAAAAGCGTGATCCTAATAAAAAACTAATCGTGATTGATCCGCGTCGTACTGATTCTTGTGAATTTGCCGATTTACATGTGCCCATCACTGTCGGCACGGATACCCACTTATATAACGGACTGCTGCATTATCTTGAGCAAGAAGGCTGTGGTGATAAGGACTATCTTAAGCAGTGTCAGGGTGTCACGCCCGCCTTAGAGGCCGCAAAAACATGGACGATTGATAAAGTGGCGACGGCATGCGGTATCAGTGAGGAACTTGTACGGGAGTTTTATGAGCTGGTCGCTGCAAACGATAAAACAATCACAGCATTTAGTATGGGCGTCAACCAGTCTGCGAGTGGTACCGACAAGGTTAATGCTATTATCAATACTCACTTGTATACTGGGCGAGTGGGTCGAGTAGGTGCAAGTCCGTTTTCACTCACCGGTCAGCCAAATGCGATGGGAGGGCGCGAAGTTGGCGCATTATCCAACCTACTTGCAGCGCATTTAGATTTAGATAATGAGCAGCATCGTCAATTGGTGGCTGAATTTTGGCAAGCACCGCAGCCAATTGCTGCAGAGGTTGGGGTAAAAGCTTGCGATGCCGCTGATGCCATACTAGATGGTCGTATAAAAGCCATTTGGATTATGGCGACCAACCCTGTCGTTAGCTTGCCTGAAGCCGATAAGTTTCGCCAAGCATTGGCTACCTGTGATTTGGTGATAGTATCTGACTGCTCCGTAGACAGCGATACGGTTAAGTGTGCAGATATTGTTTTGCCTGCTCAGGGTTGGGGGGAGAAATCAGGTACAGTGACCAATTCGGAGCGCCGCATCTCTCGCCAACGGACTTTAATGCCCGCGCTTGGGCAAGCGAAGCCTGACTGGTGGATACTGTCGCAAGTCGCTAAACGTATGGGACTAGCAGGTTTTGATTACCACCATCCTAGTGAGATATTTAATGAACATATCGCCCTAACTGCTTATGGAAATGATGCCAGCCAAGCTCTGTCAGATAGTAATCAACCGCGCTATCTTAATTTGGCAAAAGATCTTTCGCTAAGGTCGATAGCATCGATAGAGGTAAAGCCAGACCATCTTGAGCAGCAAGATAAAGACGTATTTTCTTTCAACCATGACACATACGATGTCATGACGCCATTTCAGTGGGGCGGCGCACGTATCGTACCAATAAAAACACGTTTCATTGCCATTACGCCTCCCAGTCACGCCAGCTTACCCAATAGCCATCCGCAACGATTGAGCTCGAAAAGCGCTGATAGTAGAAAAAATAACAGCAGTCATATATTACATAAGGATAGCTCAGGGGCAGTAAATCTACGGCTTATTACAGGTAGGCTTCGCGATCAATGGCACACGATGACGCGCACAGGACTTGCACCGCAGCTCAACCAACACGAATCTGTACCAACGCTCACCGTGCATCCAAATGATGCCAAGCAGCTCGGTGTTGACCAAGGCGATTATGTACAGCTACGTCCTTGCTATGATAAAAGCTACGAGAAAAACTATGAGCCAAACTTATCAATACAGAGCCAGCCGCAGCGCATGGTTGCCAGCAATACAACTACAGACAGTCAGGTGCTCGCACAAGTTGCCATCAGCGACAGTATGAGCGCTGGCGATGCCTTTATGCCGATGCATTGGAGCAACGCCTTTGCTCGTTTTGCGCGCGTAGGCACGCTTATTCCAACGGTCGTTGATCCGCATTCAGGACAACCTGAATTGAAAAATTCCGCAATCAGCGTGATGCCTGTGCCGATGAAAACTTATGGCAAGATTTTGGTGCATCCTGATCTACAAGACACCATGATAGTGCATCTGCGTGAGACTTTATTGGATTTTGAGAAAGAGTCTGAGGATCAAGGAGTGCTGATATCTTCTTCTGATACAAATGCAGCTTCTGAAAGATCAAACTCATTACCCGCATTGACATGGAGTTTAAGTCGTCAAACCAATAGCGTCTTGATTACTTTAGCCAGTCCTATAGACAAAGTCGTCAGTAAACTGCTTGACCCTGAGTACTGGCAAAATTTTATCAATGCCTATCAAGCATCTCTCACCGATAAATCGATCAATAGTGCCTTTACTTGCAGCAAGCAAGCAAAGCAGCTTCGCTTCGTCTCGACGCAGGTAGAAGCAAATAATAAAGCGATAGATCGGGCATCGATTAGTGCGTCAAAGTCTGACATACCACGCTGTAAGCTACTACTAAGCGTTTGTTTTGCACCGCAGGTGGCGCAGCTGCCCAGTATTCATTGGCTTAACAACTGCTTTGCTAGTACTGATGCGATACCAGATAATCAACACTATAAGTGGTTGCTGGCAGGTCGTCCAGCGACAGGGTATGTTGATCCAGGTGCATTAGTATGTTCATGTATGGCTGTTGGAGAGAATATTATTATCGAAACAATTACCAAGCAGCAGTGTACGAGTGCCCACGCGGTTGGAAAGGCATGCCGAGCAGGGACTAACTGCGGTTCATGTGTGAGTCAAATTAATGCCTTGATCGATAGGTATGCGTCTTAAGTAGTGCTTGTTGCAAAGTTTGATCGTTAATATGGCATAGGGCTTGCACCGTATTTTATATGCTCTTCTTTTCTTAGGTATGCCATTGTTAGGTGCAGAGTTGCGCGTTATTAACAGTGTTATTAGGAGTTATTACCATGACTGATTCATCTACCTTCATTGCCGCATTAACTTCACAGAATTTACCCAATATAAATTGTCATATTAGAGTGAGCGATGAGCCATTAGGTATAGAAAAAAGTGTGAAAACGGGCACGGTACATTTGGTTGGTGCAGGTTCTGGCGATCCTGAGCTACTCACGTTAAAAGCATTACGAGTAATGCAAAAAGCAGATGTCGTGCTCTATGATAGTTTAGTTTCAGAGGATATTTTAGATATGTGTGCGCTGACGGCAGAGAAGATATTTGTCGGTAAGCGCCGTGCCAATCACGCACTACCACAAGAAGGTATCAATGAGCTACTGGTCAAACACGCGCTAGCAGGCAAAACGGTCGTTAGGCTCAAAGGTGGCGACCCCTTTATATTTGGACGCGGCGGAGAGGAGCTGCAAGAAGTGGTGCGTCATGGTATTCATTTTGAATCTATTCCTGGTATCACTGCTGCTAGTGCGGCCGCAAGTAGAGCAGGTATTCCCTTGACACACCGTGATCATGCGCAAGCCGTAAAATTTGTGACCGCTTGCAAAAAGTTGGGCGCACCTAATAATGACTACGATGAACTCTTAGACAGTACGCAAACGGTTGTCTTTTATATGGGGTTGAATCGACTAGATGAGATGACCCAAGGGCTAATTGCCGCAGGGCGCGACAGTAATACACCTTTTGTTGTGATTAGTCATGCCAGTTTGCCAACGCAGCAGCTTCTTATCGGTACGCTTGGTAATATCGCGGAGCAGCAAGCTGAGGCAAAATTACCAACACCTGCGCTATTGATTATGGGTGATGTGGTTAATTTATATCATGAGTTTGCAAACTACAACCTTGGTGCGTTAGGCAAAAGTACCTTTATTGACGTTCAAAACGTTGTTAGCAGTCATGATTTAGTCAGTAATTTGGAGGTTGTCACGTAGGATAGAAGCATACTAGTGCCAAGCGATAATAGTGCTTAGCACTTTTATAGTATGTCATCGCAAACACTTAAACAGGGTAATGACTACTACAAAATACTAAAACGCATGTAAAAAGTAGACGATGTAATAAAAAGAGTATGATGCAAGGTACGATGACTTTGGATACATTAAGAGTTAGTTCAGCAGACTGGTATAAGTGGTTCCATTATACCAGTCTGTTTTAAGTAGTCTATTAATAGGTTCAAAGGGTTAAATTGAGCTATGCTGAATAAACCGTACAACTAAACTTGGTAAACTAAGCGTATTAACCGGAGTTTACCATGACCAAGAAAGTAAGAACCTACAGTGACGAATTTAAAGCCGAAGCTGTTAAAAAGATAGCAGACAACAACGGCAATATTTCAGCGACCGCAAAGCAGCTTGGCATCGCCATGCAAACGCTCTCAAATTGGCATAACAAAGCCAATCAAGGCAAGCTTATCGGCACAGAGCAATATGATCCTGATCTTATAAGTGCTCTTCAAGAAATAAAGCAGCTCAAACGCCAGCTTAAAGTTGCCGAAGAGGAACGAGAGATATTAAATGAGGAGGGATAAAGCGAAGCACTGCTTCGCCCCGAGGCAAGATGAGAGCTATGCTCGAATGAGGCGACGGCGTACTTCGCCAATGAGGAACGTTAAGAAACAGTCTGGGAGACTGTTTTAGTGACGCAAGGCGAAAGGCTATGTCCGCAGTGACAGCTAGTCAAGTACGTCTTTATCAAGGATAACCAGAAAATATTTAGCATCACCTGCATGTGTCACGTATTAGATGTTAAGCCATCAAGCTATTACAACTGGATCAATCGTGGTGTCAGTAATCAGCAGATTCATCGCAATCAATGTGAGTTGCTAGTTCGCGTGGCTCATGATGAGACTAAGCAGCGCTATGGCTATGAGCGATTGCATGCTTACCTTACAGGGCAAGGATATGCCATAAGTAAATATATGGTTAGACGCATTAAAGAAAAGTGCGGCATTAAATGCCGTCGTCACAAGCGCTTTAAAGTCACCACCAACTCAAACCATAACAAGCTTATCTATCCAAACCGTCTAGAACAGAAATTTAATGCCAATCGCCCTAATGAGGCTTGGGTCAGTGACATCACTTATATTTGGACAGATGAGGGTTGGCTATACTTAGCAGGTGTTAAAGACTTATACACCAAAGAGCTTGTCGGTTACGCTATTAACAAGCGTATGACCGCAGATTTAGTATGCCGTGCACTCAACATAGCGATTAAGAATAAACGACCTACTAAAGGGCTAATCGTTCATTCTGACAGAGGCAGTCAGTACTGTAGCCATGCCTACCACAAGATCATTAAACAGCATCAGTTTACAGGATCTATGAGTGGCAAAGGCAATTGTTTCGACAACGCTCCGATAGAAAGTTTCTGGGGCGTATTAAAGAATGAGTTGGTGTATCACGAAGACTATAAAACAAGGTTCGAAGCCATCAGCGATATCATTGGCTATATTGAGCTGTACTACAACCAAACGAGGATTCAAAAGGGTTTGGGCTATAAAACGCCAAGACAGGTGTGGTTTGATTATTATCGTCAGGCTGCGTAACTAAAATCTCCCAAGTTTAACTGTACGGATTTGACGGCAGGGGTCAAAGCTAAGTTTAAGTTTCAATATATGAAAAATAGTAAAGCCATAGGAGCAATGACTTTTATGGCTTTTTTAATTTGGAGGTTTTATCCTAGATTCTATGTAACTGCCGTTTAGATTAAAGGCTTACTAATACAGTCGTCAAACAGAATCATAAAGTGATTTTCTGATGTCTTTAGGGTAGTCAAAGAATACCGTTAAGCCATCCTAGTTACTGCGTCAATAAAAAATAGGTTATATCAGCTGATTCTCTTGCCTGTAATGGCTTGGTGTCATGCCATAGTTTTTTTTGAAGGCGCTAGAGAATGCACTGTTATCGATAAAGCCGCTTGCTAGTACGATTTGGCTAATAGGCAGCGTAGTATGTTTAAGAATATATTTGGCGTGTTCAAGGCGCAATCGCACGTAATACTGTTGCGGTGAACAACTAAAATTTTTGTTAAATATGCGCTGTAATTGTCTACTTGATAATCCAAGATGATGGGCAATATCCTTAACGCTTAAAGGCTCTTCAAGATTGGTTTTCATCAATGCAATAGCATCTATTACATTGGTATAGCTACTGCTCAGTATTTTTGGCTTGGGCATATGCTGTACGTAAGTAGGCTCACGTATAGAGGTGATAATAAACATGTCTTGTATCTTGGAAACGATATGATGACCATGATGCTTATTGATGATATGTAAAGTCATATCCAATGCGCAAGCTCCACCTGAACAAGAATATAGCTGCGGTGCTATTGTAAATATTTGGTCATTAAAAATAACACCTGGATAGCTTTCTTGGGCTACGCTGATGTTCTCCCAATGCAATGAGGCTGCTTGCTGCTCAAGTAAGCCCGCAGCAGCCAATGCTAGCGCTCCTGTACACAAACCGCCAAGTGCAATATCCCGTACTGCCAATCGCTGAATTAAGGTAATGAGCTTACTAGATTCCAAGTAATCTGTTTGGTGTCCTCCGCATACAAATACCAAGTCGCAGGTTAATAAGTAGTCGAGTGGTGCAGTATGACTTAACTTAATACCGTTACTACTACTGGTTTTATTGTCATCGAACCCTGCCACCACCCACGAGTATAAGAGTTGCTCGCTCACATAATTCGCCATTCGAAGTGGCTCAATGATATTGCTGAACGCGAGCATGGTAAAGCCATTAATCAGTAGAAACCCAATACGCCTAGGCTTGTCTATCATCTTTTCCGTTATCTGAGTCATTTTTTATCGCCTTCAGAACATACCTAAAATTCTGGCTAATGTTAAGTTGTTTTTCTATATGTCCGATTATAAACATAAAATGTCGCTTATGAAAAAATACCTTATTAATTTTACCTCTATTATCGAACGTGTTCTCAGTTAATTATTACCTACTTTGGAGACGTTCCATGTCAGCACTAAAAGACCTTACTAGCACGTTATCTTCTACAGATTTTTCTCGAAAATCGATGAATTCATTAAACCTAACCTCTTTAGATGGCTCATTAGATAATCTGCATCTCCCAAGTCTAATCGAAATTAAAAACGGCCAGAAAGTGCAACCGACTTTTAGTCATCAAGAATATGCAAATCGTCATGAGAAACTTCGTGAGTATTTAGATAATCATGGCATTGTGGCGGCGCTTTTTACCTCGATACATAACATCAATTACTACTCTGACTTTATATATTGCTCTTTTGGGCGACCTTATGGACTAGTCGTTACTTCAAAAGAAGTCGTGTCAATCTCTGCCAATATCGATGGTGGACAGCCTTGGCGGCGTACTGTGGGCGACAATAATATTGTTTACACTGATTGGCAGCGTGATAACTATTTCAAAGCCATTGCTCAACAAATTCCTCATCACGGTCGCGTCGGTATTGAGTTTGATCATTTGCCGATGGATCGCTTTGCTAAGCTCAAAGCTATTTTACCCAATGTAGAGTTTGTTGATATTAGCCTAGCATGTATGACCATGAGAATGGTTAAGTCCGCTGAAGAGATAGCGCTAATAACAAAGGGCGCTCAGGTCTGTGATATTGGTGGGGCGGCATTGGTACAGGCTGTTTATGATGGCGTGCCCGAATACGAAGTTGCCTTGGCATCTACACAAGCGATGGTGAAGGCTATTGGGGAGCAGTTTGGTCAAGTGGAACTCATGGATACATGGACTTGGTTTCAATCAGGTATCAATACCGATGGTGCCCACAATCCAGTAACCAATCGCCGTGTCCAGTCGGGTGATATATTGAGTCTTAACTGTTTTTCTATGATAGCAGGCTACTATACCGCGCTTGAACGCACATTGTTCTTGGATAAATGTGATGCAGATTCACTACGCTACTGGCAGATAAATTGTGAAGTGCATGAAGCAGGTCTTGAGCTTATAAAACCTGGCGTGCGCTGCTGCGATATCGCACATGAGCTGAATAAAATTTATGCAAAATACGACTTATTAGAAAAACGCAGCTTTGGTTATGGACATTCTTTTGGTGTGCTCAGCCATTATTATGGACGCGAGGCAGGACTTGAGCTACGTGAAGATATTGAAACAGTGCTTGAGCCAGGTATGGTCATCTCTATGGAGCCGATGATTATGATTCCAGAGGGCATGCCGGGTGCTGGCGGTTATCGAGAGCATGACATTTTAGTCATCAATGAGACGGGCGCTGATAATATCACAGGCTTTAAGTACGGCCCTGAGCATAATATTATCGGTCGTTAATGTAGGGGAGTGTCATCAATCAATACTGTCTATATTGAGTGGGCTACCATGAATAATTTTCTTATTTTAAGCCCGCCAACAGAGATGATGATGCGCCTCGCACAATGCAATTATTTTCATATTTTACTTATTAAGGAAATAACATTATGGACCTGTTTCTTAACAGCTGGACGTTATTTTGGTTTTTGACCATTAATGTACTGACGCTATTACTGGCAGTGAGTTATTTCTTCGTAGAGCGTCATAACAAGTAATGTAGTAAACGATACGAGGAATCGACATGTTTATTAATTGGATGATATTGTTAGCAGCAATTGCACTTCTCATTGTATTGGCTAGTAAAGCGTCAAAAGTCATGTCAGCAGATGAGGAAAGTGGTTTTTTAGTAGCCGGTCGCTCATTAGGGCCTTTTGTTATAGCAGGTACTGTCGTGGCGACTGGGTTTAGTGGTTGGGGCTTTATGGGTTCACCTGGTGCCGCATACCAATATGGGACGATTGAGCTTTTAGGTAATTTCTTTTTTGCACCAGCCATGGTCGTCGCCGTATTATTCTTTGCGGTCTATTTGCGTAATAGAGCCATGAAGATGGGTAGTAGTACCATTCCTGAATTTATTGTCAACTTGCACTGTAATGATCGAAATTCAATATCTGCTCGCACTTTGCGTATTATCACGTCTTTGGGCATGATTATATTTTTGACCGTATTTTTGACGGCTCAGATTAGAGCGCTTGGTATGTTGGGTAGTAGCTGGCTCGGCATTTCACCTCTTCTGGCTTCTGCGCTTTTATTGGTGATTATTACTATTTATACCATGGCAGGCGGATTGCTCGCTGTTGCTTGGACTGATACTTTTATGGTGATTGGGATGGCCGCTGCTGCCATTTATATAGTGGTTCAGGTGTTCACTGACATTCCTTTAGCAGATATGATGACGCAGCTGAATGCGATAGATCCAAACCTTGTCAATCCAGAGAGTTCTAACCCATATGGTAATGCCAAAGCTTCTGTTTTTCTAGTATTTGTCTATGCGCTTATTTTTAGTACTGCATTGCCTTATATGTCAGTACGTTTTTTGGCGATGAAATCTAATATTAGTATTGCCAAAACAGGCTTTTATACGGCCATTCTAGGGTGTGTTTTGAGTTTGGTGCCTATCGTTGGTTTATATGTTCGTATCAAAAACCCAGGTCTGATCAATCCCGATGAAGCAATGCCTTGGTATTTAGCCAATGCTATTCCAAGTGTGGTGGGTAGTGTGATCACTTTGTTTATTCTTTTTGCTATGAAGTCTACGGCAAACTCTATCTTGCATACCTTATCAACTGCTGCCTCACATGATTTGCGTTTGGCTATATTTGACAATAAATCTCGCACTGAGGCTGAACTATTGAAACTGAATAGATTGTGGGTCGCTATTGTGGCTGCTATCGCCTTCATTTCTACTTTCTTCTTACCTGAAGCGATGCTTAGCTATCTAGGCATATTCTCTAGCGGTACTTTAATGGCAGCTCTATCTGGTGTACTTTTGGTGACTATCTTTTATAAAGGCTCAACGATGGCTGCTATTGCCTCTATTATCGTCGGTGCTGTTTGCAGTAGTTATCTCTTAACAACAGGTATTGTCGGCTGGGTAGAGGGACCTCTTATCGGATCAGCTGCATCAGCCATCACTTACGTGGTCGTTAGTGTATTGGTTCCTAATAGAGTCAAAGCCATATCAGAAGAATCTGTCAGCGCTTAGATATAGATACTTATATTTATGAATACTTAACAGAGCCTAAACTAACCGCTGAGTTTATTGACTGATAGTCATAAATTCAGCGGTTTACGTATTCAGTAAGGCTGGCAAGTATGAGTTGTATAGATAAGCTAATGCTGATTAACACTCAGTTATTTTGTACCATTTTTATATTTACTCAATGATATTACGAACATTTTATGTTCAATAATAGAGGTGACTAGTCGTGGAAGTATTGAAAACCAGACCTATAGCGGTTGATGTCAAGCCATGGATTGGCACCATACAAATTGTCATGGCGGCCATATGTTGGGGCACACTTGGTATATTTTCGACTTATCTTAGTCAATTAGGTTTTAGTAGTTGGCAAATTACGATATTGCGTATCATAACGGCAGCTATTATTGCTATAACGATGTTGCCTAAGATCTGGAAACCATTAAGTAGGCTAACACTCGGTCAATGGTTTGGGCTTGGTCTACAATCCCTAATTGGCGTACTGGGTATGACGGTTTGCTACTTATTTGCAGTGCTTCATGTGGGAGCAGGCACAGCAGTCGCATTACTCTATACGGCGCCAGTCTTTAGCTTGATATTCTCGCACCTATTATTAGATGAGCGAATTACTTATAAAGCTGCATTGTTAGCAATTGTAGCAGTGATTGGCGTTGGTATGACTACGATGGGTGGCACTACTGAAGGGAATTTGGGTGTTGCCGTTGGGCTGCTTTCTGGCGTTTGTTACTCTTTATATGGTGTGCTTGGTAAACGCGCCATGCATCATAAACACTCTGCACCACTTGTCTTTTTTACGTCAATTTTGTTCAGTGGCATTGTATTATTGTTCATTCCTACCACGTATACAACTTATTATAAGCTGATACAGCTTCCCGTTATTAGCTGGATATATGTACTGGGCTTATCTTTGGTAGGTACGATTGCACCTTTTGCATTATATATGAAAGCATTAGAAAAACTACCAGCCACACGCGCGTCAGTATTTACTATCTTTGAACCTTTGACCGCAATATTTTTGGCAGTGTTGCTCCTGCATCAAATGTTATCAGGTATTCAATATATAGGCGTTTTTTTGATTTTGCTCGTTGCTTTATTAAATGGGCTAACAAATTCGACCAATGTACAACTGCCGAGATGGTTTAGAAGACAAAAATTATCGTAATTTAGTCTTATAGACATTATTATTTATAGTACAACTCTCTCAAATCAGTTGCTGAGCTCTCAAAAATATTGAGGTGCGCTACAAGTTAATAGACAGTTATTGAAAGCACTCTAAATATTGAGTATACAGCTTAGAGTTCGATTTCTGTATAGCGCACCGATCACGATTTCATACTATTTTCGGACTTGTGAAGCGCATTAGTCAATATAAGGTGAATTAAATAAATGGCTCATTTGGATATATAGTCAGTTTGTAAATACCCCATTCTTAACACAACATCATCGTAGAATAATTAAGCCACCTGCCTGTACTCGGCAGGTGTCATATCATTAAGTGAATCATGGGGTCTTTCGTTGTTATAAACCTTGATCCATTCCTCAGTCAGTTGAGTAACTTCATTTAAATCATTGAATAAATAACAGTCTAAAACCTCATTGCGGTAACTGCGATTAAACCGTTCAATATAATCATTCTGATAAGGACAGCCAGGCTGAATATATTCAATATAGATGCCATGAGCTGATGCCCAATCAGTGAATATGCTGGATGTAAACTCACTGCCATTATCCACACGAATTTGCTTAGGATAGCCATGCCATTCGGCTAGCTGATCAAGGTAACGAATTACTCGAAGTGAGGGCATACTGGTACCAATATCAATACCTAATACTTCACGGTTGTAATCATCAATCACATTAAAGGTTCGAAAGCGAATATTGTTGTGTAGTCTGTCGCTCATAAAGTCCATTGACCAAGTATGACCCAATGTATTTGGCACACTTAACGGCTGGGGGTTACGTGTTGGTAGCCGTCTTTTAGACTTACGGCGTAGGTTTAAGTTTAACGCGGTATAAACACGGTGTACGCGCTTATGATTCCATGAATAGCCAAGCTTACGTATGCGTTTAAAGCACTTTGGGAAACCCCAACGATTGTGCTTGTCAGTAAGCTTGTTTAAGACATCAATAATCTCACTATCATCAGATAGCTTAGGCTTATAGTAGTAAGCGGTTCGACTCATGCAGACCACCTGACAACTAACTGCAATACTAACACCATACTGCGCCTGCAATTCTTGCGCCCAGACTTTGCGCTCGGGTACAGGCGCTATAGCTTTTTTATGATCTCTTCGGGCATTTGCGCTTTAAGGCTTAAATCAGCATACATCTGTTTGAGCCTACGGTTTTCTTCTTCAAGCTCTTTTAGTCGTTTGACGTCAGACGCTTCCATACCTCCATACTTGGGTCTAACTTCGCTATCGCTTCGTCTTGCGTCACTAAAACAGTCTCCCAGACTGTTTCTTAACGTTCCTCATTATAAAAGTCGAGCTAGCAATCCCGTATTTACGACACAGCTTTTTAGCAGGTATCCCAGCGTCTGCTTCTTTTAATATCGATACGATTTAGGTCTCAGTCATTCGTTTGCTCATATCAAAACTCCTGCTGGTATTTTATAAGAAATTCTACGTTTGAGCTGTGCTATTTTAGGGGATAGTTACAAGGTTATTCTAAAAAATCATATCAAAACAATGAGCTAATGAATACAAAACAGCTTGCATTGAACATCAGTCGGTAGCATAATCCACCATTATAAAAATGGTGAACTTATGTATACAGATATTTCAAAAGCGCGTATTACAAATCATGCGTTGAGTGTTTTATCACTTAGTGTGGCTAGTATTATGGTTACTATGAGCGCTCATGCCATTACACCGGAACAATACCAAGAGCAGCGTAGTGAGGCGTTAAAACAGCAGCAATTGGTTAAGCCCAATGTCAATATAAATACTGACACCTATCAACAAGCACCTTCAGCTCCTATTGTATCAGCTAGCCCTCAGAGTACTGATCCCGCCTCAACCGCTTGTTTCGACATCAATCATATTTACCTAACAGGTGAGCTGAGCGAAAAGTTCACCTTTGCCCTGATGCCTTATACGACAGGTAGTGGTTCTTTATTAGGCAGTTGCCTGTCCGCCAACGACATCAATCAGCTGGTTACCAACGTCCAAAACCGCATTATTGAAAAAGGTTATGTCACCACCCGCGTCTTGGTAGAAAACCAAAACCTCAAGTCAGGCAACCTATTCCTAACCCTCATTCCTGGTCGTATTGATCAGATTGTTGCCACCGATGTTCAATCTACTCGCCCTATCTATATCGATAACAGTGGTAACCCTGCCAACTTTGCCCCTGCCATGCCAATGAAGTCTGGCGATCTGCTCAATGTACGCGACATCGAGCAGGCGCTTGAGAACTTCAAACGTGTACCGACCGCTGACGCCGATTTCTCTATTGCTCCAAGCAGTCGTATGACAACACCTGGCTATAGTGATATTCAAGTCAAATGGCAGCAGGGCAAGCGCTGGCGTCTATCGGCAACGGTAGATGACTCAGGTCAAGACAGCACAGGCGTCTATCAAGGCAATGTGACGCTATCACTCGACAACCCAACGTGGCACAACGATCTGTTATACCTCTCTTATAATCATGATCTTGATGGTGGTAATGACAAGAGTGATGGTAGCTGGGGCTACAACATCGGTTATGTGTTGCCGTTTGATAATACCCAACTAACACTGACCCATAGTGGCTACAACTACGATCAAACAGTCGCTGGCGTCAATCAAGACTACGTCTATAGTGGCGAATCTTACAACACCGACGTGCTCGTTAGTCATTTGGTGCATCGTGATAATCACAGTAAAACCTATCTAAAAGCGGGTGGCTTTGCCAAGCAGCAAAGCAACTTTATCGATGACACCGAGGTTGAAGTACAAAAGCGCCGCACCGCAGGCTATCAAGCGGGAGTCGGCTATGAGACGGTCATTGGGAAAACCCAGTGGATTGGCGATGTGATATATCAACGCGGTACGGGTGCATTTGACGCCATCGACCCGCCTGAGGCGTTATTTAATGAAGGTAGTGCGCGCGCAGGTATTGTAAAGGTAGGTGTGGATGTCAACCAGCCGATTCAGCTTGCAGATAATTCCTTAAATTATCATGCGACCTTTAAAGGTCAGTATGCCACTGAGGCACTGGTGCCCAATGATCGCTTAAGTATCGGTGGTCGTTATAGTGTGCGCGGTTTCGATGGTGAGCGCAGCTTGAGCGGGGATCATGGTGCCATCTTAAGACAAGAGCTGAGTGCTTATATTGGTGACAAGCCTCATGCCGTCTATGCAGGCGTCGATGCAGGCTATGTCAAGCTTGATAATGCCGAGCAAGATGATTTGCTGCTCGGTCATCATTTGGTTGGTGGCGTCGTCGGGGTAAAAGGCTATGTCACTCCGATTCGTACCAGTTATGACGTATTTGCAGGCTACCCACTAGCACAGCCTGACAATTTTAGTGACAAGGAATGGGTCACAGGCTTTAGCCTTGGATGGCAGTACTAAATCCTATCGTTGTCAAAACCATATTTGCTATCAAACTTCTTGTATAAAAATTATCTCAAAGGACATCACCATGAATGCTCAATGCTACCGAGTTATCTTTAACAAAGCCCGCGGAATGCTCATGGTGGTGTCAGAGGCCGCACGCTCTCAAGGTAAAACAAGCAACCCTAGCGAGGGTGGCAGCACTATTGGCCAAGTAGCAGGCACTTCGCAGACATTAGGGTCAGCTCATGGGCAGGGCTACTATCAAGGCGGCAGGTTTATGCCCCTGCGTGCGCATATGCTGCTAGCGCTAGGGCTTGCGACCATGGTTGGTAGTGTCAGTCATAACGCCTATGCTGATAGCACCAATATTGTCGCTGATCGCAACGCGGCTGCCGCTCAGCAAGCCACCATACTAAAATCATCCAATGGCACAACCCAAGTCAATATTCAGACGCCAAGTAAAGCTGGGGTCTCACGAAACGTCTTTAGTCAGTTTGATGTCGGTGCTGATGGCGCCATCCTCAATAACAGCCGTAAAAATGCGCAGACGCAGCTTGCGGGTTGGGTAGAGGGCAACCCATATCTGGCACGCGGTGAGGCGCGCGTTATTCTAAACGAGGTCAATTCAAGCGATCCCAGCCGTCTCAGCGGCTACACCGAGATTGCAGGTGGTCGGGCGGAGCTGGTGATTGCCAACCCTGCGGGCATCACCTGTGCTGGTTGCGGCTTTATTAACGCCTCGCGTACCACGTTGACGACGGGTCAAGCCTTGATGGATCAAGGCAAGCTTACCGGCTTTGATGTGACAGGTGGGAAGGTTCGCATCGATGGCGATGGTATGGACAGCCTAGGCAGTGACTATACCCAAATCATTGCCAAGACTACTGAGATTAATGCAGGAGTCTATGCTAAAAACCTAGATGTGATTACAGGCAGTAATCAAGTTAGTTATGAGGAAGAGGGGGCTGATACTGTTGTTACTGCTAACGATAGTACCTCTAACAACAATGCTACTAATAACGCCACGGGCGTGGCACTGGATGTCTCAGCACTGGGGGCAATGTACGCAGGGAAAATCCGTCTGATCGGTACCGACAAAGGCATGGGCGTGACCAATGCTGGCAGTATTGTGGCAAGCGCTGGCGGTTTGCAGCTCGATAACAATGGCAACCTGATCAATTCGGGTAGTCTGATTGCTAATCAAGGTAAGGTTAACATCGTCACGAAAGGCTTTGATGTCGATAATTCAGGGACGATTGCAAGCTCTCGTGAGACCGCTACGCTGAATAGCAGTACCTTGAATAACAGCGGTGTGCTCAGTAGCCGCGATACGTTACAACTCCAGCAAACAGGCGCTATCAGTAACTCAGGCGAAATATCTACAGGTAGCTTTGATGTAAAAGCGGCATCATTAAATAACAGCGGCTCACTACTACAAACGGGCTCAGGTAACCTTGCCATTGATAGCTCTCAGCTGCTCAATAAGCAAGGCGGTATCATCGGGCAAGATCTTTATCCGAGTGATAGTAGCACTCCGCCCAGTGTGACACCTTCTAAAACCCCGCCGACGACTGCCAACAATGGCAGTAGTGTGGGTACAAATCCAACCAGTCAGCCATCTGAAACGCCTGCGCCATTACCCGTTATTACTCGCGATGGCAATATTAACGCAAATAATCTCACCAATATGGGCAGTATCTATAGCAATGGTAAGATCAATGTTGCAACCGATAGTGTGGCTAACCAAGATAAATCTAGCTTAGCGGTCAGTACTCTGAATATCGTTGATAATGGTAGCGCCTCTAATACTGACAGTCGCTTGCAACTTGAGTCAATAGATTGGCAATTGGCTAATTTTGATAACAGCAAAGGTCAGATTACCGCGACCAACAGTATCCGTATCCAGTCCGCTGATGGCATTGACAATCAGAACGGGATTATTGCGGCATCAGGTAAAATTGACTTGCAAGCAGTGGGCCAGTTTAACAATACCAAAGGCGAGGTACAGTCCAACGACAGTATTCGTATCAAAAGTACAGCGCTAGACAACACGCAAGCATTACTCAGCAGCGAAAGCAATCTCAGTATTGATACCGACGGCATGCTTATTAATGACAAAGGTGATATAAAAACCAATCAAGACCTCAATGTGGCTGCTAAAGGCTATAGCAATACGGGCGGCACCATGATTGGTGTTGAGCGCGCCACTATCGATGTCTTTGATGATATTGTTATCAACAGTACTAATAGTGATATACAAGCGGGTAATCTGACCATAAAGACGCAAGGTAACTTTACCAATTCAGATACGTTGTCTGCACAAAATGCGCTCAATATCAACGCACAAAATATCCGTAATCAAAAAGATGCTGAGCTGATTAGCAATGGCACAACAGCACTTAATGCGGCAAAAGATATTGATAATAGCGGTTTGATCAATGGTGCAAACACCTATCTTACAGCTGGAGATCGTGTCAACAACCACAGTAATGGTCGTATCTTTGGTGACCATATTGCCATATCAGCTAAGACGCTGAACAATAGCCCTGATGCTGTGACTGGTGTTAGGACTGCCAGTACAACCGCCCCAGCACCAGTAATTGCTGCGCGTACTCGCCTTGATATTGGCGTTGTGAGCTTAAATAATGATCCCAACCAGGCACGCGCAGGCAAATTTAACTCAGACTTTAATGCTCAGGCCAAAATACTGAGTAATGGCGAGCTACATATTGGTGGTAGCTTAGATGCTGAGCATCAAGCCATAGGCCGTGCGAGCACCGTCACCAATAAAGGCGCTTCTATCGAATCGGTAGGGGATATGAGTATCACGACGGACACGCTCAATAATGTGAACGCGGATTTTGTGACTCAAGCTTTTACCATCGAAGAACATGAAGGTAAAAAACAATTCGCTAATGGCAAAAATGGCAGAAAATATAACGAAAATGAAGTTGAATTGCGTGATGACAAAGAGCTTGATGATGAGGATCTTTATGTTATTGCGACTGATAAACCTTTAGGTGAAAGCGGTGGCGAAAATTTTTGGATATTTGAGTTTGATGAACGTATTACAGAAGATAGAACGGTAGTATCAGACCCTGCCAGAATCGTATCTGGTGGTGTCATTACGCTTATCGGTGATCAATTAAATAATGATAAAAGCCAGATTGGTCTGGGCGATGGTTTTCTAGTGACAGGAGATACCGTCAATAATGTTGGTAAACAAGATCTGCAGGGGTATAAAACCAAATATATCGAAAATGGTAAAATGACCTATAGACATGTTGAATCTGATGGTTTTTTTGGTGGCAGTCATAAAATTGAAAAAGATGACAAAGGTGCGTATGTGCAAGCGCCTGAGAGAATTGATAGCTACCAGCTCCCTATTTTAAACCAAAATATAGACAAAACCGTCGTGGCTTATGAGGTGACGGACAGTAACGCGCCACAAACCAGCAATATTCCGACGGAAGAAATTCGTAGCAGTAATGACGCGCCAACGCTACCAAACAGCAGCCTGTATAGCACCAATCCAGATAGCAGCGCCGATTACCTCATTGAGACCGATCCTGCCTTTGCCAACTATAAAAACTGGCTGTCATCCGACTACATGCTAGATCGACTACAGCTGGACCCTAATGTCACTCAAAAGCGTCTGGGTGATGGCTACTATGAGCAGCAGTACATCCGTGACCAAATCATGATGCTGACAGGTCGCTACTATCTTGGCGATTATGGCAGTCAAGACGCGCAGTACAAAGGATTGATGGATGCAGGTATCACCACTGCGAAAGCTTTAAATCTACGCCCGGGTATTGCCTTAACGGATGAGCAAGTCGCCAAATTGACGACGGACATCGTCTGGCTGGTACAGCAGAGTATTACCCTCGCTGATGGTAGTACGCAAACCGTACTCGCCCCCAAAGTCTACACCCGCCAAGCCGTCGATCAAATCGATGGTACAGGCAGCCTCATTGCTGCCAAGCATCTTGACATGCAGCTTACAGGCGACCTTAATAACCAAGGCAATATCGTCGGACATCAAAGCGTCAAAATCAATGCGGCCAACCTCACCAATGCGAATGGTGGTCTGATCAAAGGCGACTACGTTCAGATTGGCACGACTAACGATCTAAACAACCTCGGTGGCAGCATAGATGCAGGCAGTGCTATGCAGCTGGACGTGGGCGGCGACTTCAACAATCAAAGCCTTACCTACACCACCAGCTCTGCCAAAGGGGCAAGCTCAAGTACACGTACTGGCATCAGCCAAATTGCCAGTATCTATGTTGGTGATGGTCTCAAAGGTCAAGTAGACGAAAAAGGCAACCCATTAACCACCTTCATCGCCAACGTGGGTGGCGACACCACCTTTGCTGCTGGACGCTTTGACAACCAAGGGGGGCAGAGTGTCATTGACAGCAAAGACGATGTCAAACTTAATGCTGTCAACGTGGGCTACCAGTCCAACAGCATAGGCGATGCTAATAACTACTTTAAGCAAGGCGAATCTATCGATATCGGTAGTCAACTGAGCAGCACTAGCGACCTCGTTATCAAAGCAGGCAAAAATATCACAGGGGTGGCCAGCCAAATAAACAGCGATAATGGCACGGTTGGTATCTTAGCTGACGGCAATGTCGATTTTACAGAGGGACGCAATAAACAGAACCTCAGTACTGCCGTTAAAACCACTGACAAAGGCTTCTTAAGTAAAAAGACCACTCAAGACCGCTATGATAGCCAAAGCGATAGTGCGATCCGCAGCAACATCGAAGGTGACAAAGTCATCGTCAAAGCTGGACAAGATATCAACTTCAGAGCCACCAATGCCATCAGTGATCGTGGCACCCAGCTGAGCGCTGGTGGTGATGTCAACATCCTAGCCGCTGAGAACACGTCTAGTGAAACCAAATTTAGTCAAACCAAAAAATCAGGGCTGTTTGGCACAAGTGGCGGACTTGGCTTCACCATTGGTAAACAGCAAACCGATGACAGCAATACCAAAACGGCGCTTACTCATACCGCCAGCAACATTGGTGCCATTGATGGCAACGTCCTCATTGATGCAGGTGGCACCTATCAGCAGACGGGCAGCAACCTCGTCGCTGGAATGGGTGCTGACAGCAACAAAGATATAACAGACTCCGATCGCGGCAACACCGTTGTTCGTGCCAAACAGATCAACATTGACAATGTCATGGACGTCTACACTAACCAAAGCGAGCAAAAGTTTAAACAAAGCGGACTCACCGTCTCTGTATCAAACAGCCTCGTTGATAATGCAAAGAGTATCGACAACCTCATTAATGCGGGCGGTAATACAGGCAGCACCCGCATGAAAGGCATGGCAGCCGTCGCTGGTGTCCTTAAGACAAAAGCGCTTGCTGAGGAAGGATCAAATGCGTTAACTGCGTTACAAGGTGGCAATCTAAAAGGTGTGGGCAGCACCCGCATACAAGCCACCATCGGCTCATCAAAAAGCCAATCGAACAGCAGCAGCGTCACTGAAGTCAACCAAGGCTCAAGCATCAACACCAACAACCTAGCGCTTATCGCCACAGGGGCAGGCACAGACAGCGACATCAATGTTAACGGCAGCGATCTAACCGTCAGTAATGACGCCCTATTCAAAGCCGACAACGACTTCAACGTCAATGGCGTCGCGCAAAACAGTCAAACCCGCAGTAACAACAAAAGCTCAAGTACCGCCCTTGGTGTTTATGCCGCCACCAACCCAGGCAAAGATGCCAGCTATGGCATCACCGCCAGTGCCAGCAAAGCCAAAGGCCATGCCAACAGCGACAGCACCACTTATGCCAACAGTCATATCAACGTTGGCGGCACAACTACCTTTGACATTGGCCGAGATGTCAACATCAAAGGCGGGGTCATTAACACAGATCGTGGCCAAGGCACCATCGGTGGCGACATGACTATTGAATCGCTACAAGACACCGCTACTTATGACAGCAAGCAAAAGAACATGGGCTTTAGTGCTGATATTGATATGAAAGGCGCAGGCTCCAGCTTATCGGTCAATGGCGGCAAGACTGACCTTAATGCCGACTACCAAGCAGTCGGTGAACAGTCAGGCATCTTTACAGGCGATGGCGGTCTTGATCTTGCTGCTAAAGGAAAAACCACACTTATAGGCGGGGCGATTACCACCACCGAAGCCGCTCGTGACGCAGGACGTAGTAACTACGAGAGTCTTGGCGGTATAGAGACGCAAGACATCAAGAACACCACCAGCTATGACGGTGATGCCATCCAAGTGGGTGTGAGCATCGGTAATACCAATAATAAACCGCAAGCCAGTATGAACGGCCTTGGCTACGGCAGTGATAGCGACAGTGACAGTAGTGTGACGCGCGCTGGTATTACAGGCATTGCAGGTAACAAAGACATCACCACGGACAATCGTGCAGAGTATGCAGGTGCACTTGAGAATGTGTTTGATGAAACTCGTGTCAATGAGGAGCTTAGGGCGCAAGTAGAGATCACCCAAGCCTTTGACCAAGAGCGTCGTAAGATTAAGACCGAGATTAATGCTAAAGAACAAAAATTACGTAAAGAGGCAGAAGAACAAGGACAGCTAGGTAATACTACTGCTCGCGATAAACTTATCGAACAAGCAGACAAAGTACAAAACCAAGGATTATTGTTTGATGCCATCTCTGGTGCTATCTATGGACCAAATTCAAACGGCGCTACGGGTTATGTGGCTAAAGCGGCAAGTCCTTTTGTAGCCAATCAGATCGGAACGTATTTCAAAGCAAATGAAGTTGTTAATAGTATAGATGGTGGTGATCGGTCAGAGCAAGGCAGCGCCGCTCATATTTTAGCTCAAGGTGTATTGGGCGCAGCGATCAGTTATGCAACTGGTAATGATGCAGTGACTGGCGGCGTTTCAGCTGGTGCAGGTGAGGCTACGGCGCCTCTCTTATCTCAATTCCTCTATGGTACCAAAGACTCAAGTAAGCTAAATGCTGAACAGAAAGATACGATTAGCGCTATTACTAGTACTTTGGGTGTTGGAATTGGTGCAACGACAGGTAGCGCAAGTAATGCAGCTAACGCAGCTGAGACTAGCAAGGTTGCGGTTGAAGATAATTATCTGACACAAAAGCAGATAGATGGTTTTTCAGAACTACTGAAAAGAAATCGTGCTAAAAAAGGAGGTACAGACGATTATCAGTATTTGCAACAAACTATTATGCCTCTTATGGCGAAAAGAATTTATGAGAATACTATTGCACTTGATAGCTGTTTAAAAAGCGGTAATCCGAATAGCTGTTTGCCAAAGTTCCAAAAATTATTTGGACAAGTTAATTATAATGAACTAATAAAAGAAGTTGGAAAAGGACAGAATCCAGCTTCATATAATCAGATAATTAATTATGCTTCACGTCATAATGATCTTGCAAGTTGTGCTTCAGGTAATAACGTCAATGCATGTTCTAATTTAGCAGAGTTTAAGCGAAACTTTGAAGCAGGCGTCCTTATAGGTGCTGGGATAGGTAAGTCGCTTTTAAAACCCTCTCAGAGTTCTGTAAACAGAGCTGCTTCTAGCGATAATAACATTGGTAGAAATAATCCAAACTATGATAAAGCTAGACACGACAAAATTAATGATAGACAAAGTGGCGATTATCTAAATCAACAAGCAAGTAAAAATGTTAGTAAAGTCAACTCACCAATTGATTTTGATGGGCATATTATAAATGGCGAAATTAAATCTGGAGGTAGAGTAGTAGGAGGGCATAGTATTCAAGGTAATGTTAGAGTTGATAAAGTGATTAATAAATATGCAAATGGCGTTTATAATGCTGAAGTTTCTGTAAAAAATCCAAATGTGCCCAATAGTTATTTACCAAAATCAAATAACGAAGGAAGAGCTACTATGTTTCCAGATTCATGGACTGGTGATAGAATTAAAGTAGAAGTAGACTATGCATATAAAAATAAAAGAGTAAATGGCAATAAGTGGTTTGGTACTACACAATCTGGAGTAAAGGTTGAAGGTTTCCTTGAACCTAAAACAACTGTTTACCCTAGTAGAAACCAATAAAGGAGAGGTTGATATGAGTATGGTTTTTTATTATTTTAAAAATGAAGATTGGGACAGGCTAATACCATCATGTCGCCCTTTAGATAATAGTAATGAAATGAGAATGCTATCCTACTATTTATCGGAGTTAGATATTGAGTTTTCAGAAAAAATATTAAATAATTTAGAAGATAAGAATATTAAACTATTGGATATAAGCTCTGAAACTTGGCAAGTTATCATAGATAAAAAAAATGTCGTCATATGTTCTATGTATGATGAAGGTAATAATGACTTTAAAGCAACTATCGAAATGAATGTTTTTGAAAAATTTGTAGTTGCATGGAAAAATTTTTTGAAGCAAGATTCTATTACTGATATAGTTATTAATTATTAAAGTTGATAATTACTCCAAAGACGAAATTTTATGAAATATGCCGGTTTAATAAATAATTATAGTTTAAAATGAATATTAAATATTTGTGGAAGTACGATGATGTAGATCTAGTGCCTGCTATAGACTTAAAATCTAATTCAAATGGTTTTAAGGGATTGATAGTTAATTTTTTAAAAAATGACGAAGGTCTTGGCTTAGAATATTTGAGAAAATGGATAGCTGAAGGTTTTATAGAAATTGAAAAGGTTAGGCTAGGGGAATTAGATTTTTACGATATGTGGGGACAGGCCTGGGGGGCAGAAGTTAGCCCAGATAACGTTTTAATATATTGGGGATATGATGATAATATAGGTGAAGAAGATATGAGTTTTGAATGTTTTTATACTATAGTAAAAAATTGGAATTCTTTCTTAAATTCTGAACCTAGTTTATATAACGTAATTGAGTTTGAACTAAATTAATTCTATAGAGCGTAATTTGGATAAAGCTTATAGCACTCAAGATTAAGATTCATTAACTAAAAGCTACGACTCCTCATGACTCGTGGCTTTTTTATTTTTCTAAGCCAAATCAACATTGGTGGCATCACCACCTTTGATATTGGTAATGACGTCAACATCAAAGGCGGCGTGACTAATACGAATAGAGCGCAAGGTACTATTGGTGGCGACGTCAACATCGAGTCGCTACAAGATACGGCCACTTATGACAGTAAACAAAAGAACATGGGCTTTAGTGCTGATATTGATATGAAAGGCGCAGGCTCCAGTCTTTCGGTCAATGGTGGTAAGACTGACTTAAATGCGGAGTATAAAGCAGTCGGCAAGCAGTCAGGCATCTTCACAGGCGATGGTGGTTTTGATCTCACGGCTAAAGGCAAAACCACGCTCATAGGCGGAGCGATTACCACCACTGAAGCCGCTCGTGACGCAGGGCTTAACAACTATGAGAGTCTTGGTGGCATTACCACGCAAGACATCAAGAACACCACAAGCTATGACGGTAATGCCATCCAAGCAGGACTCAGTCTCGGTGACACAACAGGAAAACCGCAAGCGAATCTAAACGGTCTGGGCTACGGCAGTGATAGCGACAGTGACAGTAGTGTCACGCGCGCTGGTATTACGGGTATTGCTGGTAATAAAGACATCACCACGGACAACCGCGCATAGTATGCAGGCATTCTTGAGAATAGCTTTGATGCAGAGAAGGTCAATGAGGAGCTGGGGGCGCAGACGCAGATTACGCAGGAGTTTGGTAAGGAAGCGCCGAAAGCAGTGGCTGAGTTCTCAGAAAGTCGTATCAAAGCCATTAGAGCTGATAATACTCTTAGTATTGATGAAAAGTTAGAAGCTATTGCCAAATGGGATGAAGGTGGTGCTTACAGAGTTGCCATGCATACCGCGCTTGGTGCATTGGGAACTGGTAGTTTAGAAGGTGCTTTAACCACAGGTGGTGTTGCAGCAGCTGCACCAACGCTTAATGAGGTACAAGCTAAAGTAGCGAAAGCACTAGTAGATACAGGTTTAAGTGCAAACCTTGCCGAAGGCGCTGCAAGTGGTGTGATTAGTTTATCTCTACTAGGGGCAGGTACAGCTGCTGGACTCGATACGTCAAGTACGGTGACGGCCACTAATGTAGATGCTAATAATAGGCAGTTGCATCCGAGTGAAATTAACGCACTAAAAGCACGTGCGAAGTTATTAGCAAAAGGAAACAAGGATTCAGAAGAATACTGGTTGAACTTGCTTTATGGCGCTGCCTACGCAGAGGTAGATGCTCAAGGTAATAAAAAATATAATCAGTATGAGCAAGGTATAAGAAATGGTATCAGTGCTTCAAGTCAACTAGGTGCCTCACTTGGAAACGCGTACCTTGCAGACTACAAGAAAGCTGAAGATATTATTGATGAGATGGCAAGAAGTAATAGCTCAGTTTACTTAAAAGATAACAAAGGTAATAGGATTACTGATAACAAAGGCAACAATATAGGATTCTTAAGATCTGACAACAATCAGTATAACTATAATACCTTACTGACAAATACCTACCCACCTTCACCACCAAACGGCGGTACATCATTACGTAGTAATGACCCAAGAAGAAATTTAGGCACAGCGTTAGAGTCACAAACTAGAGCTGCTGCTGGTCAAGTGGCTAATGTGGGTTCTGGTGCTATAACGCCGATATATCCTGAGGATTATGCACTCTTAGGATATGGAGCTGCTAAAACTGTTACGAATATTGCAAAAAATAGTATTGCTAAAGGGGCTGCTGCTAAGGCAACTGAAAAAGGAATAGGAACGAATCAGAATTACCAGTTTAATATGGTAGAGAATCCAGGTCCATTATCACAAGTATCTAATATTCCAAAAGATAATCCAGCGCTGAATTTCTCAGGTGGTAAATACAACTCTATTATTTTAGATAAAGATATAGTGTTGTATAGGGCTGGAAAAGGTGGTGGTGGGAAAAACGCGTTGGGTCAATGGTTTACTGAAAAACCTGTTAAGTCAATTGCTCAAGTACGAATCGATTTAGCAGTTAAACCTCAATGGATTGATAACAGTGGTGCTTTGACAGGGTCATCACCTATCGAATCTGTATACGCGATAAGAATACCTAAAGGGACTACAATTTATAAAGGTCCCGTTGCTAATCAAGGAGGGGTGTATGTGGGTGGTAGAAATGTTGAACAGATATATGTTGACAAACCGTGGACTATAAAAGGTGTAGAAGTAATTTCAGAAAATTCATTAGGAAAATAATATGAATAATAAAAATAGATTAATTGAATTAAATAATTATTTCATTGAATTAAGAAAGATTTTGATTCAAGAGAACGAGAATAATTTTATAAGGGGTATCGATGTAATTCTAAATAGAATACAGCATTCACTAAATTACGATGAAAACGCCAAAGCAACTATTGAAAGTGTTGGTGACACTTACAGCTTTATGAATTCTGGTAACGGTAGCTTTTCTGACTTTTTCATTTGGAGGGAAAATTTTGATGAAAGAGTTGAAGTAAATGAAGTACTAATAGAATTAAGAAACAAAATAACCTTTTTGATAGCAAGCGTTAATGATAATTGATTGAGAAGTTTTAAATATTAAGTCAAACCTTACCGCTAATAGGAGGCAGCCCGTAGACTGGGTGAAGCTTGCGACACCCAGAATCGTATTAAATTAAATATCAAATTTTTTGGTGTTGTTCTAAAAAGCCCGTAGGTTGGGTTAAGCTGGGTACTGACTTAGGCGCAGGTGGTGTAGTATTAAATATAACCAAGCCGAAGCCTAGAGCTACAGTAAATAGCGCAGCTTCTAAAGCAGAAATAGACGCTCAGCGTATTGAGAATAATGTTAATGTTGATAATCCAAGCTTCGGTAATTCAGCCGTAAGGGATTTTACAGCAACACCTAATAACCCAGTTATACATCGCGCAGAGAATATTAATGCAGGTCAGGTGACAGATCGAGACGGTTTGCCACGTACAGGTAGTACCAAAGGTATAAGTGATAGTCAGATTATTGAGATGAACGAAGAATGGCCTTCCTATTACGGAACTGGATATCCTGCTTGGAAACCTGGAACAACAGTTAAAGATAGAGTTGTCGATCAACCCGAAACTTACCGTATGGTAGTTAGCAAAGATCAGTACGAAACTATTATTGATCCGAAAAATCCTAATCCGTCTAAGTCCTTAGGGGGATGGGCTACTCAAGAACCTGTAAATTCAGTTAGTGATATGCGAAATAAATTAGCTGTGACAGAAGAGTTCAAACCAAAGAATTTAGATAATGGTGAGCCTAATAGTTTTTATGTAGTTGAATTTGAAGTAAAATCTGGAGTAGGCGTACGTGAAGGTATAGCAGGAACAATGTACGATACAGTGACGAAAAAAACTTTACCAGGTGGAGTCAAACAAACTAACTTTGTAGATAAGTCTCCCTATACTAATCCTGAACTATTTGAAATAAAAGAAATAAAGGAAATTAATTAGTATGAAAAGAATTTGTTGTATTTATAAAAGAATTATATTTAGTAATAACGAAATAGTATATAGAATTAGTTCTGGCTCACCTGCTAAAAAATCAGATATATTTTTTGAAGATTTTGTTGAATGGAGTAGTGTAAAAGACCGTGGAAGTTGTATTGAGTATACTGTTAATCTTATGATGGAAGATGGAACTACTCAAACTATTACTTCATTTGGAATTAGGTCTTCATATATAATCGATAGTAAGTATGTAATGCTAGTTTTTTTTGAAGATAACGATAAATTTATTCCACCTAATAATGCCGCGGTCTATAATGCTGCTGGAGAATTATTACAGCAGCTTGAAAGCCCTAAAAATGAACAAGGTTGGTACATACATAGCATTTGGTGTGAAAAGGTACATTTGAGTAATTCACTTGGTGTTTATATTACTAATGATAAAGACTGGCCTGCATTATGCTTTTGTAAATATACAGGCGATCCAAAACTTATATGGACAGGAATTCAGAAAGAAAGAAAATAGAGCAAGATATGCTTTCCTAGTATAGGATTGCTTCAGAAATATTTATACTATAATTTATTCTACAAAATTATTGATTTAACTAGAAGCTACGATGCACGATACGTATCGTAGCTTTTTTTGTCATGAATCCAAAAGCAGGTGAAGCACCAAGAGTTTATCAATCTTCAATTGCGTCGACGACTAATCCCTTATGAGTGACCAATGTGGGTAATGCAACTCAAACTATAGTGCCAAATCGTACATTATGGGATGAACCTGCCAAAACTAATGACGTTATAAAGGTTAAATAATATGAAAGAGTTTAGTATGAACGAGCAAGAAATTAAGCAAGCTGCTATTGAGTTTAAAAAAGCGCTTATCGAATGGAAGTCTAGAGAAAAAATAGTAAGAGTAGCTTCTATCCATCGTCCTGAATGGGATGACGACGACATTCAAAAGTCCATTCAATTCAATACTAGACTAGTTAGACCAGTATTAGAAGCATTCGAGCCTATATACCGTCTAGCTATACAGGGTAAAATGAAGAAGCCTTTCGCATTGCAAAGTTATATGATGAGCTATACTGGTCGAGTGTTAGGCGATGAGTTGTCATGGCCTGAAGTTCGTGAACCGTACGATAGGATGATTGATAGCTTGACTGGAGGCTTAGAATATAAAGAGTTCATGAATACCAGTTATTATAAAGATAGAAAGCTACCAGAATATTACGATCAAGCGGTTAAAGAAATCGTAGCAGAGGGTTGGAGTCATAATTCGCCACTATAACTATTAAGAATCTTTTTCAGGAAGTAGTGAAATAATCATTAATAACGAAAGTGACTTTTTTCTTAAAAAACCTGAATACTTCGGAGAATTTTATAGAAGAAAGGAATAAGTTTTCTAGAAAATAAAAGGAAATTTTAATGAGTATTTCTTATAGCTACGTAGATATTAAAAATTTTAAAATGCTACATGTTGGCGAAGGTCGCAGTGCATGGCACCATTGGGGGTTAATGGATCACGAAGGTGTGACTATCAGACTGGATTATTTGGGCTATCCTGAAGAAAAGAGTTGTTATCTACCTCATTGTTTGTTGAAAAAGTTATATACCGCGTTCGATAGCATGGACACATATGTAGGTGTATTATTTCCTGAAGAGCTTTACGAGATATTTGTAAGCCAACGATTTACTGAAGAAGAAAGTGAAAAAGCGTATAATGATAGGACAGGTTGCTTTTATTTGGATGTTTGTGAAGATGAAGAAGGTTATATACACTTAACTACTTTACTACCTGAGTTATTGGACATAAATATTTTAGAGAAAATAGCAAAAGATCCTGCATTAGATATTATGCTCTTTGATAAGGTTCAAGATAGAGTAGTATTAGACCGAACGGTCTGGAAATATAAGCATGCTAGATGGTCGCAAGAATGGATTGAATACTGTAATAAGTTAGTTGCAGAAAATACTGATTTGCAGCGTTTCGAACAAAAAGAGTTATAAGGTTTAGCTTGTATGAAGCCTATAATTCCAAGAAGAAATAAAGTAAATTTAGTTAAAAGCTACGATTTTAAACGAATCGTAGCTTTTTTTATTTTTCAAAATAAGACACAGCCACTTATGACAGCAAGCAAAAGAACATGGGCTTTAGTGCTGACCTTGATATGACCACAGGTGAAGGCTCTAGTCTTTCGGTTAATGGTGGCAAGACCAACCTAAATGCAGACTATAAAGGCGTTGGCGAGCAGTCAGGAATCTTTACAGGGGATGGTGGTCTTGATCTTACCGCTAAAGGTAAAACCACGCTCATAGGCGGAGCAATCACCACCACCGAAGCCGCTCGTGACGCAGGACGTAATAACTATGAAAGTCTTGGCGGTATAGAGACGAAAGAAATTGAGAACACCACCAGCTATGACGGTGATGCGATCTCTGTCGGCGTCAGTGTTGGTAATACTACTGGTAAACCACAAGCACAAATGAATGGTATTGGTTACGGCAGCGATGGCGACAGTGATAGCAGTGTTACTCGTGCAGGTATTACAGGCATTGCAGGTAATAAAGACATCACCACGGACAACCGTGCTGAGTATGCAGGTATCCTAGAGAATAACTTTGATGCTGGTCGGGTGAATGAGGAGCTTGGGGCGCAGGTAGAAATCACCCAAGCCTTTGACCAAGAGCATCGTAAGATTAAGACTGATATTAATGCCAAAGAGAAGAAGTTAAGGGATGAGGCAGAAGAAGCCAGTAATGCTGGAGACTATCATACAGCACGAGAAAAATTTGATGCGGCAGATAAGCTTGTAAACCAAGGTCTGCTATTTGACGCCGTTGCAGGTGCAATATATGGACCAAACAGTAATGGCGCGACGGGTTATGTTGCTAAAGCTGCCAGCCCTTTTGTAGCAAATCAGATCGGGACTTATTTTAAAGCAAATGAAGTCGTCAATAGTATAGACGGTGGGAAGCGATCGGAGCAAGGCAGCGCCTCTCATACTTTAGCTCAAGGTGTATTAGGCGCAGCTATCAGTTATACGACTGGTAATGATGCAGTGACTGGCGGAGTTTCGGCAGGAGCAGGTGAGGCTACGGCTCCCGTTTTATCGAAGTTTCTCTATGGTAGTAGTGATCCTACCAATCTAACGGCTGAGCAAAAAGATACCATCAGTGCTATTACTAGTGTAGTCGGTCTGACTATCGGTGCGACTACAGGTAGTGCTAATGATGCAGCCAATGCAGCTGAGACCAGTAAAGTTGCGGTTGATAATAATCATAGTGCTGATTTGCGTGTTGATAAACAACTAGGTCGTGTAGGAAAATCGCCATTCAGTGATAAAGAAGCACGAGTTATAGCAGCTAGTATTGGTATAGCTGTTTGGCCAGTAGGGGTATTAGATGCTTATCTCAAAGCTGATAGTGATGCAGATAAAATACTGATAATAAGAGAAGCCTTTGGTGGGATCAAAGCAAGGGCAATTAGTGAAGCGTTGCAAGAAGCAAGAGGGGTTAAATCTAGCAAAAATGACGCGGATGGCATGGAGCCTGATAATGATTTGTATTCTAACAAACCGAGTGGTAAAAGAGAACTAGCTAAAGGATTAGTTGGGAAAAAATTCGAAGCTTGGCTTCATTCTAGCTATGGAGGTATTGAAAGCTTCTCTAAAGGTGGCAGGGAGTTTGATGGAGCCTTTGGCAATAGGTGGTACGAAGCAAAATCTGGCAATTATTGGAGAGATGTTACCTCTAAGCCACGTAAATTGGAAAAATTCAGATCAGATATGGGAGATAGAAAAAGGATTGCAAATGAGAATGGTGGAACTTATGAATTGCATTCCAACACTCCGGTAATCCCCCCAATAAATAAGAACACTTACAAATAGAGATTAACTGCTAGAATACCAGCAGGAGATACAAATAGTACAAATCCCAATCGTGATGGCGCTAGGGCTGCGAAAGGCAAGTGTAAATACCCCATGATTCACTTAATGATATGACACCTGCTGAGTACAGGCAGGTGGCTTAATTATTCTACGATGATGTTGTGTTAAGAATGGGGTATTTACACCCAAACTACTAGCGATATCCAAGTTAATAGCAGAATGACTATTTGAACTTTTCTAGTTAATGTTAATACTTTGAATTGCTTCAGTCGTCTTGTTAAGTGTCTCACTTAGTATCAAGCCCTTTTACCAAATCTGCCATTAAATCCTTATCCATCTGTCTGGTCAAAAATTCCAATAGATAGTTTCTCGTCTGTAATCAGCATCATATGTACAAAAAAACGTAGTAGCGGTGAGTATTGCCACCTATTCGTTTGATCTCTAGGATCTCGGCTAGCAATACCGATATGGAGAGCGCTTTTCGAATCATTAGATTGTTGCTTAATGTCTTGATAGTCAGTAGATGACATAGTTTCCATCAACAAATATTCGTTGCTACTCACCAGCCAAGGGAGTTTCCCAAACTCTGTGTAACTGCTTATAATCCACTAACAGGAGAATAAGCAATGACTACTCAATCTGACCTTAA
>NZ_MRYC01000023.1:0-45354 GCF_001921765.1 Psychrobacter sp. C 20.9
GGGACAGGACTCTTTTTTGCCGCTTCATCGTTAAAAATAAGCGCTTAGAGTGACTAAACTTATTATTTTTAACATCGAATCGCCTAAAAAATAGTCGCTGTCAGTGCCATGGTCGAATGTTCAACACGCCCTAATATTTTGCAGAAACTATAGCCCATTAAAAAAGGCAAATAACGTGAATCGCTATTTGCCCTTTTTAAAACTCTATAATTGTTTATAGCAGTTGATTTACTTAGCCTTCGAGCTATTCGCCTTTAAGCTTTTAGCCTTCATAGTCACGAACTTGGTTACGTAGCTGCTGCTTGTATTCAGGCGTGATTGGTTGGTTCTCTTCATCGAGCATAATCGCGTCAAGATCGCTTGCCATCATATAAGCAATGCTCATCATGCTATCGAAGCTGCGCACGGCTTGTGGATGTGGCAATGATAAAAACATAACGATGCCGTTATACGTGTTGGTCGCGACACTATGCGGATCAAAGGGCGCGATACCACTGTCGGTGATACCCATCATGCTAAACCACAGCATACCCGTGCCGTCTTTTTGCTCATAGCGATGGAACATATTCATCGCGCCATAGCGTAGACCATATTTATCAATCAATGCTAGCAGATCATGACCACGGATAATCGCGGTTGGACGATCGCGATATTGGTGCGGCAAGATGGTGATATTAATGTTGTCTTTGGCATTGATCAAGGGACCGTTTTGCGCGTCATCGCCTGACTCTGATAGATGCTGATCGAGTATCGGACTGTTGTTGTCAAAGCTTGGCTCTTCTGCGGTATCAATCGATGGCATCAGGCTATCTGTTGCTGACATGAGGCTAGAGAATGCATCAGGCTCTTGCTCGATATGCATCTGCTCAGCCGCTTCTGCAAACTCAGCATTATCAGCGCGACGTTGCTCTTCTTGCCAGCGCGCATAGTCCTCATTGTCGACGACGTCGTGACCTTCATCCGCCATAGTGTCACGCTCAGCAGTCAGCTGGGCATCGACACTGGTATGAGTCTGCGTCAATGGCTCTTCTTCAACGACAGCATTCAGATAAGTGCGGTCAGGGCCAATGCTCGTCTCGCCAGCAACCGTATCATCAAAGTCTGGCTGATCAACGATATTGCGCTCATGACGCGGTATGATGGGAATACCGTTTTTATCATAATTGACCGCAGCAGCTTCAGCACCATTACGGCGCTTAAAACTGCGAATGACCATAAACAGCCCTGCGAGCACGATAAACGCGGCAATGGCAATCAATACAAACTGAATAGCGGTCATGATAAATACATCCTAGTATATATAACAAAAGGGAATACACAAACGAGCATAAATGGCAATATTCTAGCATGGCTGACCCATGTCGTCACCACATTGTGTACTTTATAACCAGTATGCTGGACTGAGGTCAAGCATATTTGTATTTATGCCGATGGATTGATTATATTTGCATCGCTTTGATTCTCATAGCGCTTTTAATTTTGGCTTTTTTAGTCTTAGCTCTCTACATAACGCGCGGCTTCATCGAGCGACACACTGACTAGGGTAGAAATACCTGCGCTTGGCATGGTGATGCCTTTTAGCTCATCGGCAATCTGCATCGTCAGTTTATTATGACTGATAAAGATAAACTGCAAATCATCTGCCAGCTCATGAATCAGGCTAGTAAAACGCGCGACATTGGCATCATCGAGTGGCGCATCGACTTCATCAAGCACACAAAACGGCGCAGGATGCTGCTTAAATATTGCAAAAATCAGGCTAAGCGCAGTCAGCGTTTTTTCACCGCCCGAGAGTACGGCTAAGCGACTATTGCGCTTGCCCTTTGGCTGCGCCATCAAGGTAAGCCCTGCCCGCCATTGCTCCGACTTTGGCGTATTGGCTGGCATCTCGTCTGTGTTCAGTGTCAGACTGGCTTGCCCGCCGCCAAACACTTTAGCAAACAAATTGGCCAGCTCATTATTGACCGCATCGAGCGTCTGCATAAATAGCGTCTTGGTCGTCTCATCGATCGAAGCAATCGCTTCAGTCAACGTTTGCATACTGGCGGCGATATCGGTGGTCTGCTGTTCGAGTGGCTCCAAGCGCTCATTGACCTCGGCCAACTCCGCGACAGCAGCAAGATTGACAGCGCCAATCTTACTTAATTGCTGGGTCAGCTTGGCACGTTCGGACGCAAGCTCAGCGATTTTGTCTGGGCGCACACGGCGATCATGAGCGATAAAATCTGCCAGCAAGTTTGAGACACTCATGGTTTGTTGCGTATGCTCTGATGCCGCATTATATTTCTCACTTACTCGAGTATAAGCATCTAGAGCGCTTTGGGTATGTCTACTTGCATCCTCCAAACGCGCGGCACTTAATGCTAACTCAGTTGCATGCTGTGCAAGTTCGCTTTGCTGCTTTTGCAAGGTATTTTGCAACGTATCAAATACCGTCTGCTGCTCAGCATACGTTTGCTTTAGCGCTGTGAGCGCGCTATCACGCTCGCTCAATAACGCTTGCTGCTCATCGCGCGTTGTCTGTGCGCTATGCAGTGCGGCTTGCAGCTCGGGCAGTTTAGCTTGCTGCTGCTTGTGACGCGCCTGTAGACTCTGCTGATTCTCTAATGACTTATCATATTGCTCGGTTGCACGCGCCAGACTGCTCACACGATGCTCTAGGCGCATCTCATACTGCTGAATACGTAGCTGCAGTGCCTGCCAAGCCTCATCATCGGCTTGACGCGCGCGGTGTAGCTCGCTGCGCTCAGATTGTAATTGCTGATTGGTCACTCGTGCCTCTACTATTTGCGGCGTGACTGTGGCGATCTCGCGTTCGATATGCTGCTGCTCATGAATAAGTATCTGCGCCTCATGCGCAAGCTCTTGCTTTTCTTGCTCAAGCGCTACTTTATCAGCGTTTAGGCGTTGGCTATCCGCTTGCAAGCGCTCAGCGTTGGCTCGCTCGGTCGTCAGTTGCTGCTGGTATTTATGCTTATCACGGGTTAATTGCTCAGCTTGGGCGCGCGTTTCTTCTAGACTGACCATCAATGCGTCATAGTCACGCTGGTGTTTTGCGATGGATTTTTGCTGATTGTCGATGCTCAACTCTAGCTCACCGAGCAGGTCCTCTAGCGTTTGCAAACGCGTGCGCTGCGCCAAACGCTGGGTGAGAAACTGACTGCTGCCCTCGCTTTGATCGTCTTGCGCGCCCGCAAGCTTACTCAAATTAAGCGTGCCTTGACAACTAATGACCCAACCATCAGCAGTCAGTAGAAGTGCTGATGACGGTAATGACTTTAAGACATCGGCAAACACGTTAATATCATGCTCACTAGTAGACTCAAACTGCGCTGTGTATAGATAACACTGCTGCCATAGCGCAAGCGCAGGCTGCGCAATCAGCTGTGATAATGGCAACACTTTATCAGTTAAGCTCTCTGGTAAGTCGCTGATAAAGGCACTGTCTCTGGTTTTATTTTGCTTCGCAGGCAACCATAGGCTATGACCCGTTGCTAGTGTTTTTTCTTCTGTACTGGCTGAGGTGTTTTGTACGGTTTGATAAGTCAGTAAATCAGTAATGTCATGTTCAAGTACTTGCCACAAACTCAAACTATTGGCTTTTTGATCCGCATCATTCATATGATCAGCACGTGCTGAATTGGTGTGGCTTGCAATTAATACATGGCTATCTATCCATAACGCTAAAACACTATCGAGTAGCTGTGCGTGCGCTTGCCCTGTCGCACTCAGTTCAATCTGCTCTCGCAGCGTGGCAATGGCCAATTGCTGCGTATTTACAGCGCCACTATCGGTGTTATTTGTTACAGCTGCTTTGTTTTGAGAGTTTGTTATAGGCTTAGGGTGCAATATCTGATGCAAAGTGTCGTATTCACCTGCCAGCAGCGCATGACGTTTTTCATCATCGCTCAGCTCGCGTTGCTGCGTGTTCAGTCGCTGCTGCAAATGATGCGCTTGCGGCTGTATCTCAGACAGACGTTCATCCACACCCTCTCGTTGACGCTCAATCTGCTGTAGCGTTGTGCTCAGTTCAGTGACTTGCTGCGCTAGCGCTTGACTTAGGTCGTGCTTATCCGCTGCCTGACTTGCATCAGCACTGGCACTAACAGCATTAGTATTATCAGATGGCGCTATAGACTGCTGCAATTGCTGCCAGAGGTTTTGCCAATTTTGCTCGCGGCGTTGCCACTTATCATCGCTTTGCTGGTGACGCTTTTGTGCTTGAGTATTAATCGCCTGCTGCTGCTCAAGCGTCCGAGCCTTGTCTTGCAAGCGTGATAGCTGGTTTTGCGCATCATGCCACGCGCGCTGCAATGGTTGCTCATTACGCTTATAATTGTCGCGCTTGTGAGTCAGCTCAGCGAGCTGTGGGCGTAACCTCTCTAATGCTTGCTGCTGCTCAGCTTGTTCAGTGTTAAGCCGCTCGATATCAGCGAGTGATTGCTGGCGCTGCTGCGCCAAGTAAGACAGTTGCTGCTCTATCGCCATTAGTTGTGAGGTGACATCACCTAATTGATGCTCAGCGTTTTGGTAGCCCAGCTGCTGCTCGTAATGCGCGCTTTGGGCATCATCTTTGAGCCATTGCTCTTGGTTAATACGAGCGGTGAGCTTATCTTGCTTTGCCTTTAGCGTGTCATAATCCGCTTGCAATGTTGACACTTCAGCCGTACTGCGCTCATGTATGATTTTTTGCTGCTGATGCTGCTGCTTGGCCTGATAGAGCTGCTGAATGGCAAGCTGCTGCTCAATATCAGCCAAGCTTAGAGAGGTTTCTTCGTGACGCTGCGCGCTCGCTGCCTGTTTGGACAGTGCCTTTTGTTGGCGGAGCAGCTCGCTTTGCATATCGTGCAGACGCGCCAGATTGTCTCTTGTCTTTTCAAGCTTTTTTTGTGTCTCTTCGCGGCGCGCCTGATAGCGCGACACCCCAGCCGCTTCTTCGATAAACTCGCGCAATTGCAAAGGACTTGACTCAACAATCCGCCCAATCATGCCTTGCTCAATGACCGCATAACTACGCGCACCCAACCCTGTTCCCAAGAACACATCGACCACATCGCGGCGACGACAGCGCGTACCATTGATAAAGTAATCTGAGCGGCCGTCTTTATTTACCTGACGGCGAACGGACAGCTCTTGGTACAAGTTAAGCTCATGGCGAATACCCGTTTGCTCATCTTGGGTATGCTCAAAGGTCAGCTCAACGCTGGCAACGCTCTTGGCCGTTTTATCCTGCGTACCGGCAAAGATGACATCACTCATCGCACCGCCGCGCAGCTGCTTGGCGGAGGTCTCACCCAGCACCCAGCGTATGGCATCAATCACATTGGATTTGCCGCAGCCGTTTGGCCCGACGATGGCGGTGATACCATGACGAAAGGTAAAGGTCGTTGGATTGGCAAAAGATTTGAAACCTGCCAGCTTTAAGGATTTTAAACGCATGAATAGTCAGTTGATATGGCGAAAACAGGCGGCTATTCTACCTGAAATTGTCGTGAGTTTTTAGGGTTAAACGTCTAAGTGCATAAACGATTTTGCCTTCAGGCTCTGATGAAACCCATGTAGCAGTTTTTGCTCGACTTGGCTGACGTTGTTTTCTGCCAAGTAGCGCTGATTGAACTCAATCAATGCCGACCACGTGATACTGGCCACTTGTAGATGATCGACGATTTCTAACAGCTCTGGTCTTAATAGATGCTGATACTTCTTGGGTCTTTTGTGACACAGTGCCAGCTCTCGGTCGGCTAAGCGCTGCTTATTGTGCTCTAGCTCACTGCCACCGATGAACAACAACAAAAACTTTGCGCCTTTATCAATAAAGCCTTTATCAAGTAAATGCTCATACATCACGCAGTACTTGAGCAGCTGATCTGGGTTTTTTCGACCATTAAATTTCAATTCATTGGCGACCAGCACATTCGCCTGATGGTTGTAGGCCAAGTTGTCCATATACATCGCTTTTAGCTCGGTGCTGGCCTCAAACAATCCGCTGTTGCCATGGGTTGACCATGATCCATTTGGCTCAAAGGCGATGAATTGCTGATAAAATGAGTCTAAGTAGACATCGCTACATAAACTCAAAAAGATATCGAACTCTTTGTTGAGATACTCTTCAGAAAAAAACATGACACGGCGGGTGGCTTCTCTCGGATGACAGATACCGACCCTTTGTGTTGAATAGGTCTCTAGCTGCTCAGACTCATGCATCTTTGCAGTGAGCTTTTTGATGACGGCGTGTTCGACCTCTTCCAGATTTTTTCCTGCTAGCTCTGGATCGATTGCCCATTCGATGATTTGGCGTACATATTGCTTTTTGGTAATTCCAAGAATTTGCTTTGGCTCCCACGCCAAAAACTCTACCATATTGGTAAGACCAGTCGTCCATGATAGCTGATCTTTCAAGTGACTCACCGAGCCAAAGACACGGCGATATTTTTCTGCTGCTTTCATACTAAGAATGTCTCATGGTTTACATTTTTTACAACAAAGATGTGCCGTGATTACAACACACCCAATCCACTTAATAACAACTGCCCTCCTGCAAATATCAATAATACGCCAAACGCGCGCTTGAGCATCAAGGCAGGCAATACATGAGCGAGTTTGGCACCCACTTTTGCCATTGCAAAGCTCGCCGCCGAAATAAATAAGAATCCGGTGACGTGGACAAACCCGATGGTGCCCTCGGGCAGATTAACCACATCTTGACCAAACCAGGCAAACCCAGCCGCGCCAGCTAAGGCAATGGGTAGACCGCACGCCGCTGACGTACCGACCGATTGCTTCATCGGCAGTCCCGCCCAGTTCAAAAACGGTACGGTCAAACTACCACCGCCAATACCGAAGATAGACGACGCCATACCAATGCCCGTACCTGCGCCAAACTGCACCCCAGCAGGCGGCAACGGCTTACCCACTTGCTCTTTGTTAGAAAAGAACAGCATTTTTAGCGCAACCAATAGCGCACCGACCCCAATGATGGCTTGTAGCGCCTGACCATCAATCATATCTGCGATACCAGCGCCGACCAAACTTCCGATAACCAAACCAAGCGCCATCTTGCGCCACACTTCCCAGCGGACACCGCCGCGTTTATTGTGAGCCGTCAGTGAGCTGATCGAGGTCACAACAATGGTCGCAAGAGACGTACCAATAGCTAGGTGTGTCACCACCTCTGGCGAAAAGTCGTACGCGGTAAAAATCCAGACCAGGGCGGGGACGATAATCATGCCGCCGCCCACGCCAAACAAGCCTGCACTGACACCTGCAAATGCCCCTGCAATCACAAACCACACATATAACATCATAGAACAAACCTTTTATAATACTGGCCTAGTATTAATTTTATTGCCTACCTACTGGTTTCTTAGCGCACTTAACTGTATTTGCCAAATCTCAACGTGACCTTTATGCTGTCTTTGGTAACCGCTTAGTATATCAAAGTTTCCCTTAACCACATCGATTAAACTTATGCCACCACTCACCAATTCTTCTCCCGCTTTATCCGAGCTTAACCACCGCCACGTTGCCAGTAGCGCCTCAACCAATAGCGAGCTGATCGAAGCGTTGCAAGATGGGTCGTTAGATATCGCAGCCGTACACGTCTTGACCGCAGAAACCCAAAGCGCTGGACGTGGACAACATGGGCGCTCGTGGCAGTCGCCGCGCGGCAATGTCTACCTGTCGTTGTACCATCCGGTGCATATGCCAGTTAGTGGTTTATTGTCTTTAATTATTGGCCTTGAGCTGGCAAAAATGCCTGTTATCCAAACCGTAAATCAGCAACTACAAGCGCAAGGTCTGACGCCAATTGGGGTGAAATGGGCAAATGACTTAGGGTTTTATCAGAGTCAAGCCAATCATCATTCTGAATTGGCGCACTCTGCACCCGATGGTTCAGCTTTAGACAGCGCCATCTCACTTCAGCGCACATTGCCCTTTCAAAAGCTCGCTGGCATCTTAATAGAACCCGTGACCAAATCTGGCAAGCTGGTTGGTGTGGTACTAGGCATTGGGTTGAATGTAAAAGCTGCGCCAACGCTCACCGCGCAAACCTCTGAGGGGATGAGTTATCAGGCGATCAGCTTACAGGACATCCATGAGTTGCTACATCCAGAAGTGGCATCTACCACGAGCCTGCCAGACCTACAAACGCTGTATCAGCAGATGAGCAAAGCACTGATGGCGGCGATGACCCGCTTTGAGCATTTGGGTATAGAAAAACCAACAGGTCATACGTACTATTTAGATGGATTTTTGCAGCAGTTTGCAGCGATGGATGCGCTAGCCGGTCTGCGTTTACGTGTTACCCAAGACTATAATAATGAGAAAAAAGTCATGACGGGAGTCGCTTGCGGTGTCGATACTCATGGGTGTTTGCAATTACAGCAAGATAACGGTAAGATTTCTACGCTTTTTACTGGACGTATTGACGTTATTTATTAGGCTTAACCACCAAACTGACGAGCACCATCATTAACGAGCGCTATATAAAGGGATTTTTATGCTCTGGCTTGATCTTGGCAATACCCGCCTAAAATACTGGCTGACCGACGATATCGGGCAGATAGTCTCACATGATGCCAAGCAGCATCTGCAAGCACCCGCTGAATTACTCATGGGTCTGACTGACCGCTTTGAGCGTTATGCGCCCGATTTTATTGGTATCTCATCCGTACTGGGCGATGCGCTAAATGCCCAAGTATCAGAGACACTGAGTCGTTTGAACATTCCATTTGAGTTTGTCCATGTTGATGCCGCGCATGCGCTTATGAAAAGTGCTTATAATGACCAGCAGCTCGGCTGTGACCGCTGGCTACAGATGCTCGGCGCCGTCGATAAGAAAAAACGCCAATGCGTGATCGGCTGCGGTACGGCGGTGACGATTGACTTGATTGATCACGCTGAGCATTTGGGTGGTTATATCTTCCCCAGTATCTACTTACAACGCGAGTCTCTGTTTTCTGGAACCAAACAAATCACTATCTCTAACGGTACATTTGATAGTGTTAGCCAAGGCATGACCACCCAAGATGCGGTGCACCGCGGTATCTTGCTCTCTATCGTTGGTGCGGTTAATGAGATTAGCCGTCGTCACCCAAACTTTGAAGTGATCATGACAGGCGGCGATGCAGCCACTATCTCTCAGCATGTCAATCGCCCCGTACGCTTGCGCGATGATTTATTATTAAATGGTCTGGCACGGTATTTTGATTATCGTAATAAGCCATAATCCATCATAGATAAGCCAATATCATACTGTCACACTGACAAAAAAAGCAGCACGTTTAAAGCGTGCTGCTTTTTTATTAGATACTTTTCTCTTTTATAAGGTCAAAGCTTTGCTAGCTACTGCCCTAACCCTTTTTTATTTGGTCTCGTTAAACAGCTCACGACCGACCAGCATACGACGAATCTCGCTAGTACCTGCGCCAATCTCATACAGCTTAGCATCGCGCCAGTAGCGACCGAGTGGATACTCGTTGGTATACCCATTACCGCCAAATATCTGAATGCCCTCACCTGCCATCCATGTGGCTTTTTCGGCGCACCATAGAATCACGCTTGCACAGTCTTTTCGCACTTCTCGACTATGACCAGCGCCGCCCGCGTCCAACATATCGAGGTTTTTACCCACGGTGTATAAGAAGCTACGACCTGCCTGCAAAATAGTATACATATCAGCCACTTTGCTTTGGATAAGCTGAAACTCACCAATTGCTTGACCAAACTGCTTGCGCTCATGGATATAAGGGACGACATTGTCCATCACCGCCTGCATGATACCGATAGGCCCTGCCGCCAAGACGGCACGCTCATAATCTAGGCCACTCATGAGTACCTTAACGCCTTCATTGAGACCGCCCAAGATATTTTCACTTGGTACGGTGACATTGTTAAAAGTCATCTCACCCGTATGGCTACCGCGCATGCCAAGCTTGTCGAGCTTTTGCGCGGTACCAAACCCTTCCATACCTTTTTCTACGATAAAGGCAGTCATGCCTTTGGCACCCATCTCAGGACTGGTCTTGGCATAGACCACCATCACATCCGCATCAGGACCATTGGTGATCCACATTTTGCTACCGTTCAAGATGTAATTGCCGTCTTTTTCTTCGGCTTTGAGCTTCATGCTGACGACATCTGAGCCAGCGCCTGTCTCACTCATTGCCAATGATCCAATGAATTCACCACTGATGAGCTTTGGCAGATATTTCTGCTTTTGTGCTTCAGAGCCGTTGCGTTTGATTTGGTTAATGCACAAATTAGAATGCGCACCATAGCTAAGCGCCACCGATGCCGATGCTCGGCTAATCTCTTCCATCGCCACCATATGAGCGACATAGCCCATGTTGGAGCCGCCGTACTCTTCAGGAACGGTAATGCCATGTAAACCCAAATCGCCCATTTTTTGCCACAGATCCATAGGGAATTCATCGCTACTGTCAATCTCTGCTGCACGCGGGGCAATCTCATTGGCCGCAAACTGCTGTACGACATCACGTAGCGCGTCAATATCTTCGCCAAGCTGAAAATTCAATCCGGGTAAACTCATAACCATTCCTTGTTTTTTGAGGTTTTATTTTTGAAAATTTACGTTTTATTTTGCCTAGTTTATAAGCGATTCTAATCAGAGAAGTACCTTTATCATGATGTACTGCTAGGATAATTTTTCTTGCTTGCTGTGCCTTCGCAGACAGAGGCGACGAAAATTTATCCTAGCAGCACTGTATTCCTTTTATGATAGGTATAATTATAATTAAGACTGACGTTTATTAATCAAAGCCCGTGCCACATTTGAGCCATTTGGACGCTTTAAAAACCCACTAATACGCTCGCCTGCCACGACCAATTTTTCCAAATCGATACCCGTGCTGATACCCATGCCATGCAGCATATATACCACATCTTCGGTCGCGACATTGCCCGTTGCGCCTTTGGCATACGGACAACCACCGAGGCCCGCCACCGAGGTATCAAATTCGCTGACCCCCATTTGTAGCGCGGCTAAGGTATTGCTGAGTGCTTGACCGTAAGTATCATGAAAGTGACCTGATAACATGGCAATATCAGCATACTCAAGGGCTGCTTGTAGGGCGCGCTGCACTTTGAGGGGTGTACCCACACCAATGGTATCAGCAATGCCAATCTGCTCTGAACCAATCTCAATCAACCGCTTGGTGACATAAGCGACTTGGCTAGGGTCAATCTCGCCTTCATAAGGACAACCAACGGTACAAGAGATAACGCCGCGTACTTTGATACCTTGCGCTTTTGCCGCAGCGGCAACGGGCGCGAAACGCTCAATGCTTTCATCAATACTACAATTAATATTTTTCTGACTAAAAGTTTCACTGGCTGAGCCAAAAATAACGATTTCATCAGGACGATGCAAGACGGCATTTTCAAAGCCGCGCATATTGGGCACTAGGACTGAGTAACAAATATCTGTCTGACGTTTCTTCTCAAGTGCTTCAAGTAGCGCGCTATTATCGCCCATTTGTGGCACCCACTTTGGCGAGACAAAACTGGTCGCCTCCAGTTTTTTAATCCCTGCGTCAATTAAATCATTGATAAGCGTTTGCTTAACCTCAGTCGGTACCGTCATGGATTCGTTTTGCAATCCATCACGCGGACTGACATCGACGATGGTGACATGGCTTGGATACGAATGGTCTGGATACGGAATATTCATTTTTATAATCCTTTTTACTGACTCTCTTCACTATCGATGCGCAGTAACTCATCACCATCAGCAACCGAAGCACCTGCAGCAAATAACAACTCTGCCACCACACCATCTGTTGGCGCGGTAATGGTATGTTCAATTTTCATGGCCTCAATGACCGCAAGTGGTTCGCCTTTTTTCACAGTATCGCCAACAGCTACTTTGAATGCAACGACTTGACCTGGCATCGGTGATTTTAAGCTACCAACCGCTGCGGTATCCTCACCCACATGCGCCATCACATCAATCAGGGTAATCTCATCGCGTCCGCTATCTGTGAACACATAAACTGTCTCATTATTAACCCAGCTCTGCGCACTGATACGTGCACCCTCTAACCATAAGGTATGATTGTGCGCATCACTGCTATCATAGCTGACTTGCCCTTCATAAACCGTTTCAGTCTGAGCTGCGACATTGATATTGCTATCATCCTGCGTATTCGCGACTTCTTTACCAATGACAAGCGCAAAGCTACTGAGATTCTCGCTACCTTTTTTATTGTCAAAGCAACTCACATTGTGCCAATTGCTGATACGAGCAATATATGACTGCTCATTATAAATGAGGCTAAATGAGCGAGTGTAATCGCTATAAGCACGGAACCCTGTCGGCTTACTAAAGGGGTCGTTGTCTATCTTTTGTAATACGGCTTCGCTCGCAAGCTGCTGCGTAATAGCCGTCACCACAAGCGTCGATAATCCAAGCGGATGCTGATCAAACAGCTTGTCCTGCTCACGCTCTATCAATGCCGTATCAAGATTGGCGTTGCTAAATGAGTCGGTATTTAAGATATAACGCAAAAATGCCACATTATTTGGTAGACCCACAATACGCGTCTGCGCCAATGCTCGATCTAGTCTCGCCAACGCTTGCTCGCGTGTGGGTGCGTGGACGATAAGCTTGGCAATCATAGAATCGTAGAAGGGACTGATGACATCACCCTCGCGTACGCCATCATCGATACGCACATCAGCGCCGTTTTTATCAATGACAAAGGTGCTGTGCTCAGGCTTCTGGTAGGTAAACAACGTTCCTGTCGCTGGTAAAAAATTATTGTCAGGGTTTTCAGCACAGATACGCGCTTCGATCGCATGACCATTGATCGTCAAATCGTCTTGCGATTTTGGCAATGGCTGACCCGCAGCGACCAACAGTTGCCACTCGACCAAATCCACACCAGTAATGGCTTCGCTGACTGGATGCTCAACTTGCAAGCGCGTGTTCATCTCCATGAAATAGAAATTCATCGTGCCTTCGCGCTGCTCCACAATAAACTCAACCGTGCCTGCCCCAACGTAATCAACCGCACGTGCTGCTTCGATGGCGGCTGTGCCCATCGCTTCACGCATTGAGGTATCTACGCCCGGTGCCGGCGCTTCTTCTAATACTTTTTGATGGCGACGCTGCACGGAGCAATCACGCTCAAACAGATGCACGTAATTGCCATGCGTATCGCCAAATACTTGGATTTCGATATGACGTGGTTTGAGCGCATATTTTTCGATCAACACTTGATCATTGCCAAAACTGGTAATTGCTTCACGGCGGCACGAGTCTAATAGATCGACAAAATCGCTGCTTTGCTCAACGATACGCATGCCTTTACCGCCGCCGCCTGCACTCGCTTTAATCAATACTGGATAACCAATAGCATCTGCTTGCTGCTGCAAAAACTGGGCGTCTTGATTGTCACCATGATAGCCGGGTATCAGCGGCACGCCAGCGGCCTCCATCAAGCGCTTGGACTCAGATTTGCCGCCCATGGCGCGAATCGCCTCAGCAGAGGGTCCGATAAACACCAAACCAGCCTCTTGGCAGGCCTGTGCAAAATCGGCGTTTTCACTCAAAAACCCATAGCCTGGGTGGATGGCCTCAGCACCTGTTTGCTTAGCGATGGCAATAATGGCATCGCCTTTGAGATAGCTGTCTTTCGGTGCCGAACCGCCTAGATAGATCGCTTCATCACAGACCGCCACGTGCTTGGCACTGCGATCGGCATCAGAATACACCGCGACGGTACTGACGCCCAGACGCTTAGCAGTCGCGGCCACTCGGCAAGCAATTTCACCACGGTTGGCAATTAGAATTTTAGAAAACATAACTATCCCTGTATCTTGTCGTTATTATTTGACGTCTTGTCTATTTGTCCGTTTATCTATTCGTTTATCGTTAGTCTGCTGTCAACCAATCAGGCTTGCGCTTTTGCAAAAATGCTTGCACGCCCTCCTTTCCTTGTGTTGATGAGCGAATATCCGCAATACCTTTTACCGTATCAGCAATCAGCTCATCAGTAATGGGCGCGCCTGCTATATCATGTAATAGCTGTTTGCAGGTTTTGACCGCATCGGGGCTGTTCTTGACGACCTTGCTACAGAATGCCGCCACTTCATCATCCAGCCACTCTTCGCTCACGCGCTCGTGAATAAAGCCAAGCTGACGTGCTTTTTTGGCATCAAACACCTCTGCACTTAAGAAGTAACGCTGCGCAGCTCTAGCGCCCATCGCTCGGATGACATAAGGACTGATGGTCGCAGGCGCCAAGCCCAAGCGCACTTCGCTCAGGCAAAAATTGGCAATTTTGACAGCGATGGCCACATCACAGACGGCAACGAGACCCATACCACCTGCATAGACATCGCCTTGGATTGCCGCAATCGTCGGCTTGGGACATTCATAAATCGTCTTGAGCATTTGCGCCAATTTATCCGCATCCGCTAGATTTTCTTCATAGCTATAGTCCGCCATGGCGCGCATCCAATTAAGATCAGCGCCCGCACAAAATGCTTTACCAGCAGCGGCTAATACAATGACACGTACGTCATCGTTAGCACCTAATTTGGTAAATACATCAGTCAGCTCGGCAATCATCTCATCATTAAAAGCATTACGTATTTCAGGACGGTTCAATGTCACCGCCGCCACGTGCTGCTCAACGCTGACCAGCAGGCTTTTATAATTGTTCATAAGTATTCCATTATATTAAAACTACTTTTTACGCAACGCTTCAATACGATTTAAAACTGAAGTTGCATTTGAATTCTCACCATCTAGATGATTCAGCGCTACCAACCTTTTACAAGCCGTTTCCAAGGAAGATAAAGCAAAGAACAACTCATCATTTTGATCTATTTTTTCTTCAGAAGACTCTAATCTTTCAATAACAACTATAAAATCTTTTAAGATTGCTGAATATATTCTCTTACTAGTTTCATTATCGTTCGTTTTTTCATGGATGATTGCTGACTTAATCATGCCATCACCAACTAAAGCATAATTCGTGTTGAAAAAGTTCAGAATTATATTCGCATAAATATCCGTAGCACTTAATTCATAGTCAATTAAGTCTTTATCCGATAAATAATGTACAACATTAAACGCTAAGCCTCTTAGATTCTCACTAGCAAAATAAACCGACGCTGAACGAACTGTTGAGTTTTTAGGTAAATACAGAGAAAATTCCTGAATTGCATTAAGACATGCAGCGAGCTCATCTAGATTATTCTCTAATTCTTCTTTTGATAAAGAAGTAATAAATTCAACTCTTTTTTGAATGTCATCCAACTTCAGATTGATGATCTCTTGTTCTGTCAACTCGTCGTTACTTATCATACTGTTGTTTTCCGAATAGCTATTTGTTTTCTCAAAAGCAAGCTCACTATGAGCACTATTAATATATCCAATTACCATAAACAGGAGTGTTAAAACCTTAATAGATTTAGACATAACAAATTTATTCTTAATAATATTTCAATAGAGAGTGTATATAAATTACATTCTAAAGACACCAAACGTCGTCTCTTCAATCGGTGCGTTATAGGCAGCGCTCAGTCCCAATGCCAATACATGACGGGTATCAGCAGGATCAATCACGCCATCGTCCCACATGCGCGCGGTGGCATAATAGGGATGACCTTGCGCTTCATACATTTCACGAATTGGCGCTTTAAATGCCGCTTCATCCTCGTCACTCCACGCCTCACCCTTGCGATCAAAGTTATCACGCTTGACCGTTGCCAAGACCGAGGCTGCTTGCTCACCGCCCATGACAGAGATGCGTGCATTTGGCCACATCCATAAGAAACGCGGACTGTAAGCACGGCCACACATACCGTAGTTACCCGCGCCAAACGAGCCACCAACGATGACGGTGAATTTCGGTACTTTGGCATTGGCAACTGCCATCACCATTTTGGCACCGTGGCGGGCAATGCCTTCGTTTTCGTATTTACGCCCAACCATAAAGCCTGTGATATTCTGCAAAAATACCAATGGAATTTTGCGTTTACAACACAGCTCGATGAAATGCGTGCCTTTTTGCGCCGACTCACTAAATAGAATGCCGTTATTAGCGATGATACCCACAGGCATCCCTTCGATATGAGCAAATCCACACACCAGCGTCGTACCAAAACGCGCTTTGAATTCATCAAACGCACTGTCATCAACGATACGGGCGATAATTTCTTTGATATCAAATGGCTTGCGCTTGTCCGTCGGAATCACGCCGTACAGCTCTTTGGCGTCATAACGTGGCGGCTTGGGCGTAATTTGATTAGGAATGTGTTTGGCAGGACGATTCAAATGACTGACGATATTACGAGCGATTGATAACGCATGAGTATCGTTTTGTGCTAAGTGATCGACCACGCCTGATAGCCGCGTGTGCACATCGCCGCCGCCCAAATCCTCTGCGGTCACTTCTTCGCCTGTTGCGGCTTTTACCAGTGGAGGCCCACCCAAAAAGATGGTGCCTTGCTCTTTGACAATAATAGACTCATCGCTCATGGCAGGCACATAGGCACCGCCAGCCGTACAGCTACCCATGACCACCGCGATTTGCGGAATACCTGCCGCACTGAGGTTGGCTTGATTAAAAAAGATACGGCCAAAATGCTCTTTATCAGGAAACACATCATCTTGGTTCGGTAAGTTAGCACCGCCTGAATCCACCAGATAAACACACGGCAAATGATTTTCTTGTGCAATTTCTTGAGCGCGCAAATGCTTTTTGACCGTCATTGGATAGTAGGTGCCGCCTTTTACCGTGGCATCATTACAGACAATCATACACTCAATACCATTGATACGACCAATACCAGCAATCACGCCAGCCGCTGGAATCTCTTCGCCATACATGTCATGAGCGGCCATCGGTGCTACTTCCAAAAACGGCGTACCCACATCAAGCAAACGCTCAACTCGCTCGCGTGGTAGTAGCTTGCCACGTGCTAGATGCTTGGCACGTGCGCGCTCTGAGCCGCCTTGGGCGACTTTACGCAAGTGTACATACAGGTCATCGACGATCGCTTGCATCGCCGCACTGTTTTGCTGAAAGTCGCTTGAGTTTGGTCTCAGTTTACTGGTTATGATAGCGCTCATGATATCCCTTTTTCTTTGATACATAGATACGTAAATGCGAGTAGCTTTTATATGAATGATGCCAACTGCTATTTTTTAAGTATGACTCACATAGTTCATCTTTAGTGTTTTAGAGCTTATAAATAGGCTTACGACAAACCCAACTCTTCTTTCATTTGCTCAATGATTTTATACTTTTGAATCTTGCCCGTGATGGTCATGGGATACTCAGTGACAAAGCGATAGTAAGCAGGCACTTTATAATGAGCGATATGCTCGCTGCAGAATTCACGGACTTCCTCTTCCGTCAAGCAGCCCGGCTCTTTAGGAATAATCCACGCCGCCAGCACTTCACCATAACGCTCGTCGGGTATCCCAACGATTTGCACATCGCGAATTTTTGGATGACGATAAAGGTAGTTTTCGATCTCGACTGGATAGATGTTTTCACCACCGCGAATCACCATGTCTTTACTCCGGCCGACGATTTTCACATAGCCGTCTTCATCCATCGTTGCCAAATCACCCGTGTGCATCCAACCATCTTGAATGGCTTCTCGCGTTTTAAAACGGCTACCCCAATAGCCTTTCATCACTGAATAACCACGCGTGAGTAGCTCGCCAGTCTCCCCGATAGGCACAATCTCGCCCGTCTCAGTGTCGATCACTTTTACCTCAAGTGCAGGCTGTACCAATCCTACGGTCGAGACTTGCTTCTCAAGAGGGGTGTGCTCATTGGTCTGGCAAGAGACTGGACTGGTCTCTGTCATACCATAGGCAATGGTGACCTCCTTCATGTGCATCTTGTCGATGACGCGGCGCATGACCTCAATCGGACAGCTGGAACCTGCCATGATGCCTGTACGCAAACTGGATAAATCAAAGTTTTCAAATTCAGGATGGTCAAGCTCGGCGATAAACATCGTCGGCACACCATGTAGACCTGTACATTTCTCTTCTTCAACCGCTTTTAATACCGTCAACGGCTCAAAGCCATCGTTTGGATAGACGATACAACCACCGTGCGTGAGAATCGCGAGATTACCAAGCACCATGCCAAAGCAATGATACAACGGTACTGGAATGCACAGTCTGTCAGCTTCCGTGAGATTCATGGCCTCACCAATGAAGTAGCCGTTATTAAGAATATTTCGATGGCTCAGCGTCGCGCCTTTTGGTGTGCCTGTCGTGCCACTAGTGAACTGCACGTTGATGGCATCAGTATTTTTGAGCTTAGCTTGACGCTCGGCCACGCGTGGATCGTTGGCGTCGCCTTCCGCCATCCATGCAGAGAACTTTTGCATGAAACCAAACTCCTCATCAGAGTCTGGCTCATCAATCCAAATGATACGTTCAATCGTTGGAATCTCAACCAAATCAAGCTGGGTATAATCTTTGTGATAAATCTCAGGACAGAGCTCACGAATCAGGCTGGCATAGTCACTGGTTTTAAAATGGCGCATAAGCACAAGTGCCGAGCAGCCGAGTTTGTTCAAGGCATATTGCAGCTCAAAGGTACGGTAGGCAGGGTTGATATTGACAAGGATAACGCCGACTTTTGCGGTGGCCAATTGCATCAGCAACCATTCAGCATTGTTGTGTGACCAAATCCCGATGCGATCGCCAATCTCAAGCCCCATTTCAATCATACTACTGGCTAGCTGATTGACCTGCTGCTGTAGCTCACGATATGTCCAGCGAATATTTTGATGACAGACGACCAGCGCTTCACGATCTGGATATTTGGACACAATGGCATCAAAAAAGTCGCCGATTGTCGCTTCAATCAGCGGCACATCAGGACCTTTATCATAGCTTTGGGTGAGCGGCGCATTTACTGAACGTGCGCCCATATTGATACTAGGGATATTATCTAAAATAGCATCGAAATCAACGTGAGTCGCATCGAAATTAGAATTTTGAGTCATAACGAGTCCTTTCGTTTTACTTTTTATAGTATTCATAGATAGTGCTGATTAATCGCTGGCGAGCAAACCTTCTTCCTTGATTCGGTCTGATATAGTATTCAGCTACTATAACGCTATAAATGAAAGCATGTCAACAATATCAATACGGTATGTATCATTTAATTGGTTATTTAAAGACCTTGATTAAAAAAAGATACCACAAAAACATGGCAGGTTTTTGAAATAAAAAAGCCAGCCACATCATAAGGAATGGGCTGGCTCAATCAGTAACGTGATCTTTTAAACTTGCTTTTTAAACAAGTCTATCAGGATGCTTTGGGAGTGGCAGGCGCTTTGATTGTCACCGTTGCGCTCACTGCATCAGTGTCATCTAACAAGTCCATGATGAGTTCATCATCGCTTTCCGTCTTCACTTGCCAATTCCCAACCGCGTTTGGCACACCCGTTACCATCACCGAAATCGCTTTGTTCTTTAGGCGAATCATTGGTGGTTTATGATCATAACCGCTGTGCTCGTGCCCTAAGATATCATCAGCGATGGTCGCAGCCTGTGCGCGTAATGGCGCCACATAACGACAGGCAACCCCATTGATCGACATACAATCACCAATGGCATAGATGTGTGCAGTGTCGGTGCGCAATGTCGATTCATCAACCACAATACCCGTACGACGATCGAACTCCACGCCCGCTGCCGCTGGTAATTGCTCATCAACGGTCAGACCCGTACTGGCAATCACATGGTCTACGATCAATGGCTCAGGTTGCTCTACATCTGCATTATCTTCAGTTGAGGCAAGCGGTGCGTAGTCTACTTTTAGCTTTTCGGCGTCGCTGCTGTCATTAATACGAGTGACGGCTGACACTTGATAACCACCCAAAAATTGAATGCCTTGTGACTCAATCGCTTTGGCAATACGTGCCGTCGCTTTGGCTGGTAGCATTTGTGATAATGGCGCATCATTCAAATCAATCAAGGTCACTTGATGACCTGCTTTTAGCAAGTCTTCCGCGATTTCTGTCCCGACCATACCAGCGCCAACGACGGCAACGTGCTGACTACCGGTTGCCAGCTTTTCTTGTAGCTGACCGAACTGCTTGATATGATTGACATGCCAGACCAAATCCTCTGGCAAGCTTTTGGGGAAAATAGGATGCGCACCCATCGCCAGCACCAACTTACCATAGCTGATCGTCGCATAATCCGTGTGGGCTGGATCTGGTCTATTAGCAGAGATAAGCTGTAACTGCTGGGTGGCCGTATCAATATCTGTGACCTGTGTATCGGCAAGCAAGGTCACGCCTGCGGTTTTTGCCGCATCGCTACCAGATGCCCGTACCAAGTCTGATGCGCGCTTGTTTTGGCTGATCGCCATGGTCAGCATGGGCTTATGATAGCGATCGCCACTATCGGAGGTGATCAAGGTAATCGGAATATCTGCATCTTTTGCACGAATCGCATCAATCACATGCCAGCCTGCCAAGCCTGCACCAATGATGACAACGCCATTTTTTGATGAGGTTGCCGATGCTACAGATAGATTGTCTACGCTCATAAAAACTCCAATATGGTTTATGAATTATTCTAATTATCAACAAGGATGGCAGCCATTGTATCAGTAAACAGACATGCACTCACCTATCTAACCGTATAACCAATCACATATTCATCTATAGTCGAACCACTATTAAAGTGTTACAGCGTTAGACTCGTTTAGCCTACTACTGTAGTACTTGCACTCGTCTGCCTTGTACCACTTTTAATATTGATTGACTATAAACCAAATTGCTAGATTAACGCCCATAAAAAAGCGCCTATTAATAGACGCTCTTTATTGATGATTTCATTTATGTTTGAAGCACTAGCATCAATACAGCCAAGGTGATTAATGATTCAAAATCTTCGATAAGAACATCTGCGCACGATCACTTTTTGCACCTTCAAAGAATTCGTCTTTACTACAGTTCTCAACGATATGCCCTTCATCCATAAAGATAATGCGATTGGCAACCTGACTGGCAAAACCCATCTCATGGGTCACGCACATCATGGTCATGCCCTCACGCGCCAGCTCGACCATGACGTCAAGCACCTCTTGAATCATCTCAGGATCGAGCGCTGAGGTTGGCTCATCAAAGAGCATCGCCACAGGATCCATTGCCAGTGCGCGGGCAATCGCGACGCGCTGCTGCTGACCGCCAGAGAGCTCGGCTGGGTATTTTGCCGCTTGTACCGTCAGACCAACGCGGTCTAGATACGCCATGGCCTTTTGCTTGGCCTCACTTTCTTTACGGCCCAAGACCTTAATCTGAGCCACTGTCAAATTGTCAATAATGGTCAAATGCGGAAACAATTCAAAATGCTGAAACACCATGCCGACACGGCTACGTAATTTAGGCAGATTGGTTTTTGAATCACCGACAGAGATGCCGTTGACCATGATGTTACCTTTTTGAAAAGGCTCAAGTCCATTGACTGTCTTAATCAGCGTCGATTTACCACTACCTGAAGGGCCACAAACGACGACCACGTCCCCTTTATGCACGTGCGCCGTACAGTCAGTTAGTACTTGAAAGTCGCCGTACCATTTGCTGACATTGGACATTTGAATGACCATCTCATCCGTCGCATGACCATTGTTAGTCACCAGTCCACCAAAGGAATTTATGTATGTATCAGCATTGCTCATCACTGGCTCCTAACCACATTATTATCGATAGCCATCGTTTAAAAATTAAATCAAAATACCAAACCACAATCTTAACGCTCAAAATCCTAAGCGAGACATCTATTAAAATCGCAAGCGTTTTTGTAGCTGCTGCACGCCCATAGACGCACTTAAGCTAATCACAAAGTAGACAGCGCCAGCCCCTAAGATATAAGGGGTGAGTAAGCCCATGAGCTCACCGCGGACGTAGGCAGCGCGGAAAAAGTCGGTCAAACCAATGGCGAATACCAACGTCGTATCTTGGAACAAGATAATACACTGCTGCAAAATCAGCGGTAGCATTTTGCGAAAGGCTTGCGGCAAGATGACCAGACGCATGGTCTGCCCGTAAGTCATGCCAAGCGCTTTGGCAGCATTGACCTGACCGCTACCGATCGATTGAATACCTGCACGCACCACTTCTGAAAAGTAGGCAGCCTCAAACATCATGAAGGCCACCACACAAGAGGCAAACGCGGCATTGATTTGTAGATACTTACCTGCTATCCAAAAATAAATCATCGGTACAGCAAAATAAAACCACAGTAGTACCAAGAGCAGCGGCACTGAGCGGAAATAGTTGACGTATAGCCTAGAAGGTACTTCAAGCGCTTTGATACCAGACAAGCGCATCAACGCCAATACGGTACCCAAACTAATACCACCAATAATTGCCAAGAACAGCACTTTTAAGGTGGTGATCATACCGCCCATCAAACCAGGATAGGCTGTTGCCAATTCGGTCATCATACTCATTTCTGACCTCCTGCAATCAGCCCCGGCACGCGCAGTTTGCGCTCGATCAGTCCCATTATCGCGATTAAGGACAAGTTAAATACCAAGTAAATAATCGTCGCGTAGGTATAAATCTCAATACTGTTCTGCGTGTATTCACTGATGGTTTTGGTTTGACTGATCAGCTCCATTACCCCAACGAGCGAGGCGACAGAGGCGTTTTTGAAGCAGTTGGTCAACTCCGAGCTGAGCGGCGGCAAGATAATACGAAAGGCTTGTGGTAGCAGCACTTCTTTATAGACTTGCGGAATACTAAAACCCAGTGCATATGCGGCATTGGTCTGTCCGTCAGGTAGGGATTCAATCCCTGTACGAACTTGCTCAACGATACGAGCAGCAGTAAATAAGCCAAGACCGATACTCGCTGACAGCATGGCTGAGGTATTCGGCGACAAGTCCTTATACCACCATTCTTGTATCGTGGGCGTGAGCCAGCCGGGTGCGATGTAAAACCAAAAAAACAGTTGTACTAGCAGTGGAATATTGCGAAAGAATGTCACATAAGCCGTACCAATCGCTCGCGCCGTCTTGCTCGGCAGCGTGCGCATGATACCAAAGATGGTACCGACGACCATGGCGATGGCCCATGCGATACTGCCGATTAATAGCAGCCAGCCAAGACCAGTAATCATCCAATGGATATAAAGCTCGTTACCGATACCAGTTTGCTCAAAGAGCACACCCCAGTTCCAGCTATAATTCATGGTTGTCTCTCCCAGCAGCGATTCATAAGCCTATAGGTCAGACACATAATATCTGACCTATAGGCAAGCCATATTGAGGGACAAAGAGCTTATTGAGGGGTCGCCGTTTTTGGCTGAGCACCGTCATGCGGATTGGCAATCAACGCTTTTAAGTTGTCAGACATCTCGAAGTTTAGATTGACGTTTTTCGGTGGGACTGGGTTCAAGAACCATTTGTCATAAATGCTATTGATTTCGCCTGAGCTAAAGACATTATTTAACGCTTCATTGACGACGGCTTTGAATTCAGGATCGTCTTTACGCATCATACAGCCATAAATCTCAAACGATTGTGGCTCACCAACGATAACCCATTCATCAGGATTTTTTGCTTTGGCTTTTTCGCCTGCGAGCAATACATCATCCATCATAAAGGCATCAGCACGACCATTTTCTAACATCAAAAAGGCTTCGCCGTGATCTTTTGCTGAGATGATATTCATATCCATATTGTTGTCAGCATCGTATTGACGGATATAACGCTCTGAGGTCGTACCTGCCGTGGTGACTAGGGTTTTACCTTTCAGGTCTTCAAAATTCTGAATACCAGAGTCTTTTTTGGTCAACAGACGCGTACCAATCTCAAAGAAACCATTAGAGAATGCCACTTGTTTTTGACGCTCTTCGTTGTTGGTGGTTGAGCCACACTCAAAATCCACCGTACCATTTTGAACCAATGGGATACGCGTTTGTGAGGTAATCAAGTTATAACGGACGTTGAGATCTGGCATGTTTAGCTTTTGCTTAACGGCTTCGACGACTTTCATTTCTAAATCGTGTGCATAGCCGATAGGCTGATTAGGATCATCAGCAATATAAGAAAATGGAATAGAGGAGTCACGGTGACCGACGACGATGGTGCCAGAGTCTTTGATTTTTTGTAGCGTGCCGTTGGTATCCGTGGCAGCAGCTTCTGTCGTGGTGGCATCATCTGCAGCTGGCGCTTCGGCTGTGGTCTGGCTACTGTTGTTACAGCCAGCTAAGCCCAATGCCATAAAGGCCGCCAAAGTCAACGGTTTAGAAAATAAGTGGGTCATGGAATACATCCTTTTATCACAAGCTTTTATCACAAGATTGAATGAGTGCTTTGAAGACACGAGTCTGATTGACCGATCTCATTGCCCCGCATCCGTACGGTTGTTGCTGTTGTTTGTCACAATGCAACTCAATGTTACTGTACAACAAATTTGTGTTAGATGGTAAGTTTTTTTTAAAGGAAGTGATATTTTGGAATATATTTATTTTTTACCTAAAAGCCGCTGGTTCCCAATTACTACATCACTATAGAAATAGACAGATAGCTGACTCATTCATACCTAGATTTGTCCCTCATTGATACATGTAATCAAGAAAACATTGTGATCATAATATTGTGGTTGCTACGATTGATAAATTGGCCATAGTCCCCATAAAGCTAACAACTTCCTAATACTACAAATGACTTATGACACAAGATACTCAAGTCCCGAATACGGACAGCCAAACTGCTGGCACTCATAGCGACAACGACATACGCCAACGTTTTTTTATTGAAGATTCGCCCGTGCGCGGTGATGTGGTACGCCTATCACGCAGCTACGCCAGCACGATTGCCCAAAAGCCCTACCCTGAAGCCATCAAACGCTTATTGGGCGAGATGCTGACGGCGGCAAGTTTGCTGATCAGTACCGTTAAAATTAACGGTCGTCTCTCTATCCAGTTGCAATCATCAGACAGCGATAGCTTGCTGAATTGGGCGATGGCAGAATGCGATCAAGACGGTATCATCCGTGCGCTTGCCAGCTGGAAAGGCGAGACGGATGAGCAAGTGCAGGCTTGGGACAATATGATCCATGCCAAAGATGCCTTTGCTGAGCTGGGTGCTATGGGACAAGGGGTATTGTTCATTAATATTCACCCTGAAGGTGGCGAATCGTACCAAGGTATCGTTGAGCGTAGCCATGACAACTTGGCAGATTGCTTGGCGCATTATCAAAAGCAATCAGCACAGATTCCAACGCTCATTAACCTAGCATCTGATGGCTTGCAAGCGGGTGGTATCTTGGTACAGATGTTACCGCGTACTGCAGAAGAAACGTCTGAAGTTGAGCAGAACCAAGATGCGGGTATCGACGATGATCTATGGACACGTCTAAGCGTGTTGACGCGCACGGTCAAGGCAGAAGAGCTGACGACATTGGATGCCAATGAGATTCTGTATCGCTTGTATCATGAAGAAAACATCGTCGCCCCTGAGCCTGCGCCTCTAGCCTTTGGCTGCACCTGCTCACGCGAGAAGTGTGAGATGGCAATCGAGCAAATCGGTGAAGCGGAAGCGTTAGACATCGTCGAAGAGCAAGGCGGTACGTTTGAGATGGATTGCGGATTCTGCGGTGAAGTCTATAAATTCAACAAAGATGATGTAGCAGCAGTATTTGCTGATTAGTTTTTTATCTCTAAGCATCAGCCCTCATAAAAACCCCTCAAGTGTGATGCTTGAGGGGGTTTTTTTGGAGAAGTGCTATTATGCAAGAAATATCTTTGTTTTTTTATTCTATTCACTTTAGATAAATATGGGTTAGGTTAGACATGAAAAATTCAGAAGTGTTAGATAGTGACGGAAGTGTTAGGTTTCCAAAGAGAACAATGTGGATAAGCTTCTTAATTCTGTTAGCTATGGGAGCTATGATATCTCTTTGGTTCAGCTTCAGCGAAACTAACGATTGGTCTAATATATCACTAGGTGATATTGGTGCTATTCTTTCTGGAACATTCACAGCATTAGCTTGGTACTGGTTTATTGAAGCTTACTTACTACAAAGTAAAGAGTTAGCCTTACAACGTAAAACCTTGGAAACTCAAGTTGAAGAACTAAAGCATTCTGTGCGTGCGCAACAAGGTTCTGAGCAGGCTCTTCACATCCAGTCAAACGCTCTCACAAGGCAGTTATCGATCACTGAAAAGCAATTCACTGACTATCAAGAAGAGAAAAAGAGAAGTGTTCCCAACTTTATATTAATAGATACTCCATATCATACAGTTCAAGCATATGATGAAAAAACTGGTTCTAGTTATCAAGATGAAGAGTTTCTAAAACTATCATCCACTACAAATCTAAATAGTGTAACTTTTGATTGTTATATTGCATTCAAAAATATTGGCGCTGAGTGTAAAATAAGCCATATTGATGTTAGCGATCTTAGCATCTCCAATAGTAGTATGGATTTTGATCATAAACTGTTTTTTAAAATAGATTCTAGCAACAATACTATTGCTCATATCAATATTACTTTAAACATACTAGCTAAAGATTCATCAACATTAGAAATTGGAGATTTATATATACTTTACCGCAAACCTGAGATGGTTTTTAATCTAGAACTATTTTATAGTCAGGACAAGCTATCTTCCTCTGACAGTTATAGACTATCTATAAACGAACAGGAGTATAACCTAACTAAAAAGAATGAAGATTAATTTACTCTAATATAAAGTGTAGTTCGAAAACATTCACTATACCGCCACAGCCAAACTTCTAGGATAAGAATGTATGCGCGGACGTCCAGCATAGTCGCTTAGACCATTATCGAGCAGCCATTCAACGACTTGCTCACGCACTCGCCTGCTATGGATTAAGTTAAGATGATTGACGCCATAAAACACCGCTTTATGACCCTCTGGTACAAACAACGCATGCTCGGCATCATCTTCACCTAACGCGGATGCGACCGATACCAAGCTATCTCCTAGCAAATCCGTCATCTTAGATTCGTAATGTGTCTCAATCAATGCACTGGCGACAAAGTAAGTTTTGATACCACTTGGCAGGCGCGCAGGATGACGAAAGTGTTGTGGTAATACGCTGCGGCCTTCTAGCGCTTTCCAATCAGCATCACGAATACTGCCATGACGCAGATCAATAATACCCGCACTACGCATATCACCGAGCTTTGCAAGCGAGCCTGCAAATGGCAACTTGGCGATGATGTCTTGCACATAATTACCGATACGCTCAAGCACTGCCCCATGATGCGGTGAACCTAAGGTGATGAGATTGCCCACGCGCTTTATCCAATCTAGGCGCTCTTGCTCACCATAAAACAGCGCACTGCGCGCCACCAAGCCGCCCATGCTATGACCCACCAAATCTATCTGAGTAATATTTGGGTTATTATCGACCACGTCCTGTAGTAATTGAGAGAATTTACGACCGCTGCGTGAGATACGTCGACCTGTATTGTAATCTAAGTACAGAACGGTGGTATCAGGCTGGCTGATATGAATCGCCTCGCCCAGATCATTGCCTTCTTGCGACTGCCAGCTTAAGTGACTCATGCACAAGCCATGGCACAAAATAGCAATCCGCCCTGATAGCCGCTCACTTTGGGGCTTACCATCTTTGGTGTATAACATCATCGGAATTGCGAGCGCATTTTGATTGTTGACCAGATGATCACCCATGACACCATTGATGACGTTGACCAGCTTTTTTAGTGAGTCAGGTAGTGGCTGAGCTGTTTTTTGCACGATGAAGTTTTTGTATATGCGTAATACAGAGGCCAGATTGTTACCGACCATCAGCATGATATGGCGTATCGTGCCATAGATGCGCCCAGTGAAACCGCGCTGCCATTTGTTGAGATGCTTATCATTGAACCGACCTAAGGGACGCAAGATGACTTCACGGTGGATGGACTCCACAATCTCAGTGACCTCAACCACCCCCATAGTCGCAAGCTGTGCCAACCCTTCAAAAAAATCCGCCAAAGAGACAGGAGTTTTAGTCGTTTCCTCATTGTCTTCTGCGTCTGCCAATAATTTGACCAGCTCATCCATATCGATGGCTTCAAGTTGATCTATCTGCTCGTACAAATCACCATGCCGTGGCACGCTATCAGCTGAGAAAAAATGCGCATCAAGCTCATGGCGATTACGCGTATAACTGCTATCATTCTGAGCGCTACTGTCACTAACACGGTTGTTATAAAACAAATTTTGACTGCTCATAGTATTGGCACGTTTAGCGAAAGAGGGGTTTTTCTATACTATCCTTTAACAGTCGCAAATAGAAGCGAATGATTTAGTTTTAGCGTTCGTTTGTGACCAAAAGAGACGTATGGATGATGAACGGTATCTCTATTATTGTTAAAGCATTATCTAATATATGCACCAAAAGAAAAAATCCCAAGCCGAAACTTGGGATTTTTATTTAGTGAATACGCCTTTCTGCTACTTTTACTTTCTACTGATTCGTCATCTAGCGCTTACCGAGCTATGCCGGGCTGGCTGCCGACTCAAATGATTCCGCCAATATGACATCGCCGTCTTCTTTGGTAATCATAACCGTCGCTGAGCGCGGAGTACTACCGCCAGCGACCGCACCCCATGTATTACCTGGATGCTGAATGTTGATAAACAATGTTTTGAAATCTGGTGCCATGGTAATACCGGTGACTTCGCAGCCTTCAGGACCGACAAAGAAGCGTTTGATATTGTCGTTACTAGCCGGCATGCCAATGCGCGTTTGCTGTCCCGCTGATGTCGTGATGGTAGTACCATCGCTGACTTTGCCCGGTAATGCCGCAAGCAGCATACAGCTGGTAGTATCAGTATAAGCGCCGTCATCCGTCTGAATCCACAACACGCCACGTGGATCAAAATACAAACCATCAGGAGAAGACAAATCATTACTAGCACTTAACTGCGATAAATTTTCTGCGGATAAGTTACTTGGTGCACCAAACAGATAAATATCCCACTCAAAACTCGTTGCAGCATGGTCGCCACCGGCTTCTGCCCAGCGAATGATATGACCGTTGTCATTACCACTTGGTTGGCCATTGACTTGATAGCTACGCGGGTTAGCAGCTGATAAAGGTTGGTCATCACGCACACCGCGATATTTATTGTTGGTCAATGTCACATAGACATCGCCCGTCATAGGACTGACCGATACCCATTCTGGTCGATCCATCTTGGTGGCGCCAGCGGCATCGCCAGCAGCGCGAGCATAGACCAGCACTTCATCTTGGCTATTAAATGGTAACGAACTATTGAAGGCATCTAGTCCATTTTGACCTTGAACAAGTGCTTTCCACTCACCGCTGCCATCTTCATTAAATATGGCAACATATAGCGTACCATCATTCAGGTATTTGTCACCAGCTTTGAGCCCGCCACCGATATCCGCATTTGACCACATCGCTTTGGAGACGAACTTATAAATATACTCGCCACGCGCGTCATCACCCATATAAAATACCACAGGTTTGCCTTGCTTAACGGGTGCATAGGCACAGTTTTCATGGGCAAATCGACCCATGGCGGTACGTTTTTGCGGTGTAGAGTTTTGGTCAAACGGATCAATCTCAGTGATATAGCCAAAGGTATTGAAACCATTACGATAATCAGCAGCAGCACTAGCACCAACAGCAGTCATATCCCAACGTGAAAACTCGTCTGTGATGATGGCGTCTTTGGCGTCAGGCGTGTGCCATAGATATCTAGAGCCTGGAGAGTTTTCTGGTGCACCGTAACGCTCGCGACCATAGTTATCACTGGCGCTTAACTGACTGGCATCTTGTCCGCGTGCAAACACACCCAAGAAGTTCTCTTCTGTGGTCAGGTAAGTGCCCCAAGGTGACAAGCCTGCACCGCAGTTATTATTAATGCCGCGCGTCTGAAAACCTGTTGGGTCAAACTTGGTTTTGACCAAATCAGAGCCTGCCACAGGGCCTGCCAACTGTGCGGTCGTACTACTAGTGATACGTCGATTGTATTTGGAGTTTGGCACCATCTCATAGCCCATGCCATTTGCGCGGCGCTTCATCTCAACCACGGCCACACCATGGCAGTTGACTTCACGGCGCACATCGCTGGCAAGGCGGCGGCGTTGGAATAAAGGCGCAGCATCTTTATCTTCGATGACATAATAGCCAAACGGGCTTAGCTCCTCACTATTCACATATTCGTGATTCATAACCAGTAGGCCATTCTCTGAGGCTTTGGCATCATAGGCATTGCTGTTTTTGCCAAAGAACCACATGCCATCATGGTTATCGCCCATGCGCCATTCAAATGATTCTGCCGACTGCTCACGATTGTCTTTCCAGTCGTCAAGGCCAGGCATCAGCGGTGTGCCAAGCGGCAGTATCATCTCTGCCTTGTAACCTTCTGCCACCGTCATCGTCTCAGCAGTTGAGTGCGCTACGGCCTTAAACTTTAAGGTTTCAGGACGCTTCAAATCACCCTGCGCCGGAATAGCAGCATCATTGCCATCTTCGATAATAGGACTGCTGATATTGTCATCGTCATCACTACAACCAACCAAAGGTAGCGCGCCAAAAAACGCTGCTGCCGTCAACCCTGTACCACCTTTTAGAATACTACGGCGATTCAGACGGCGATTAATAACCGTCTGAAAATCAGTATTATTAGTAGGGTTTGAATCTTCAACGATTTCGTGAGCGAGCTCTAGTTCTTTATTCAATAATGTCATTATCAGTCACCTTGCTATTGGGCTAGATTGGCGGAGAGTGGGTCGCGGCGTCACATTACAACCACAAAAATACGAATTCCGCTTAAGTCTACTGACTCTTTATGACAGCACGCTGAACGATAGATGACAAACTCATGACAAATAACTGTACAAACAATTATTGAGATATATAAGTATTAAAAATTTTGAAAAATATATGAAGTCTAAAAAATAAAAGCCCCAAGCAGTGGCTCAGGGCTTTTTGATATTTATGACGACTAGTACTGGTTCATTTAGCAAGCTTACTGCACTTGTGTTACCCATTCATGAGCACCCAATGTTAGTTTGAGCTTATCGCCTGCTTGTAGTACACCCACACCGCTTGGTGTACCAGTCATAATCACATCACCCGCCTGTAAGCTAAAAGCGTGACTGATATTGACCAGCAGCTCGTAAACAGGGAACAGCATCAAAGCACTATCGCCATCTTGTACCAGCTTATCATTGATGGTGAGCTGATAATGGACATCGTGAAGATTGCCAAACGCTTGCGGGTCGATCCAGTCAGCAAGCACGCATGCCCCATCAAAACACTTGGCACGCTCCCATGGATGACCTTTTTCTTTAAGGGTGCTCTGCAAATCACGCAAGGTCAAATCCAGCCCCAACGTCACCCCGTCAATCGCCTGCTGTGCCTCTTCAATCGTTGCCATCGACAGGTCAGCTGACAGCTGAATACATAGCTCAGCCTCGTAATGCGTCCCGCCAAATATCTCTGGATTGGGGCGCACCACATCACTACGAATAGAGACCACTGAAGACGCTGGCTTCATAAACAGTATGGGCGATGACGGCACTTCATTGCCAAGCTCTTCTGCATGCGCCGCATAGTTACGACCCACACAGACGACTTTGCCAATAGAGCTACGCAGACGCTCATTGTGGTTATCAATGCTCTGTTCTTCATTGACACCAGCAGCAATGGCATTTGCTAATGACATATGTGGCGATTGGCTCATACTAGACTCTCCCTATTAATGATAAATATTTTTCAGCAATCCCTACTATATTGTCTACCGTCACCTTTATTGTCATCTTGGCGACCATTCATGACTAGTGACTCTCTACGGAATCGTGTTGGTCACCACATCTGGTGGCACATAGCTGGCGTGTCGGTTCATACGTTTTTCAAACAGTCTAAAGCTAAACAAGATAACCCATGACAGCACAAGATAAACGATACCGGCAGCAAAGAACAGCTCCATCAGCGTATAGGTACGCGCACTGATCGTACGAGCCACCCCCGTAATATCCATCAACGCGATGGTCGATGCGAGCGCACTGCCCTTTAGCATAAAGATAACTTCATTACTGTAGGCGGGTATCACAATACCAAACGCACGCGGCAACGTTACACGTGTCAGCTTCTGCCATTTTGACATACCAAGCGCATCGGCCGCCTCAAGCTCACCGACAGGTATCGTCTGAATCGCACCGCGTATAATCTCTGCCAGATATGCACTGGTATTTAGGGTAAAGGCAATGATGGCACACCAGTATGCTTGACTGAGCACCGGCTCCCATAAAAACGACTCACGCACCGCCCCGAACTGACCGAGACCATAATAAATCAGGAATATCTGCACCAGCAGCGGCGTACCGCGGAAAAAGAAAATATAAAGAAATGGCAATATCTGTACTAACCAGCTCTTCGACAAGCGCAGCAGCGCTAGAATCAAACCAAAAAACAATCCGACAATACCTGAGATCACGACCAGCTGTACAGTCAGTACCGCACCGCCCAGTAAATCAGGTATATGATCAAAAATGACCTGCCAATTCCAATCCATAGTATCTCTCCTCTATCCTATGGTCGATTGACTGTGAGTGGATTGACGGCTTATCTTTTTGGCATAGCGTGCCGCTGGATTGGCGCGCCACTCAAGCCACATCATAAAGCCAGTAATCAACATGGTCAGACCCAAATAAATAATCGCGGCTGCCATATAAAAGGTAAACGGCTGCTGTGTTGACTGCGCAGCACGCGACGACTGATACATAATATCTTTGAGACCCACGACCGACACCAGCGCAGTGTCTTTGAGCAGTACCAAAAATAAATTGCCCAAACCTGGCAATGCAATCTGCCATACTTGCGGCAACGTTATGCGATAAAAGGTCTGAAAAGGACGCATACCAATCGCTTGCGACGCTTCTCGTTGCCCTATCGGAATCTCTTGAATCGACATGCGAAAAATCTCAGTCGCATACGCCCCAAAAGCGATCGACAGCGCCATGACACCGCCCCAAAAAGCGCTAATCTCGACATAGTCGTTGTAGCCGAACTTTTTGAGGATGCTCATCAATAAGATTGAGCCGCCATAATAAATAAAGAGCACCAATAGCAACTCAGGAATACCGCGCATCGTCGCAGTATAGACAGTCGCAAGCTTACGCAGCAACCAGATATTGGACATCTTTGCGGTTGCGCCAAGCAAGCCTAAGGCCAGACCAATGATTAAACTGGTCACGGCAAGCTGTATGGTGACGGTAGCGCCGCTTAATAAAAGCGCGCCAAATCCTTGTAAGTCAAACACGATTATCCACTCAGTCTCTTTATATTAGCAATTTGCAAAATATGAGTTAAAAGAATCAGCATCAATAGCTGAACGCAGTCCATCACCGTATTTTATACCACCTTAATACAGATGGTCGTCGTCAAAAAAAAATGACGTCAGAGCAATACGATGCGCACCGCGATAATTGACACAGTAGAAATGAGCGCTGATTTTATCATATTCGCTCGCCGTGATGTTAATCCTGACGCGTAAAAGCTGTGTCTAAACCGTACTTAAACAGACACTTGGGCAAATACGCTTGAAACGAACTGACTAAATTTGAGTAAAGCGAATGGTGAATAACGATGACTATGCCACGACCATGCGATACGTTTATGGAATAATAAAAAAGGACATCACCATCATGGCAATATCCTTTTATTAATCAAAACAATATTTTTTGACTGCTATCTTTAACTACTGTTAGCTATTAACTAACGTTTTCTGTCGCTGGTTGCTTGCTAATATCTGCATCTGTATCTTCGCCTGTATTTGCGTCCTCATCAACTGTACTCGTTGCAGATACTGGCACCGCAAAGTACTTTTGATTGATTTTATCGTAAGTACCATTAGCCTTTATATTGGCTAAAGATTGATTGATCTTTGCTTGTAGCGGATCGCCTGGGCGTACTGCTATCGCAAAGTTATCATTGATATCAATCTCTTCACCTTTTAGTGCATATTTACTACCAGCAGGAGAGCTCAGCCATTCTATCGCAGGCAGCTTATCAGAAATCATCGCATCGACGCGGTTTGATCCTAGATCCAAAAACGCATTGCTCAGCGTATCATAAAGCTTCATGTCAGCTTTTGGATATGTGTCTTCGAACCACTGTGATGAGATGGTCGAGCGCTGTGCGGCAATCGAGTGAGCGTCGATGTCGCTTTGCTTACTAGGGTCAAAACTGCTGTCTTTTTTGGCCAAAAAAACCAAGGTATTGCTAAAGTATGGGTCGGTAAAGCTGACCTGCTCTAAACGCTCTGGCGTAACGGACATCGCCGCGACAATCGCATCATACTTACCGGCTTTTAGACCAGGAATAATACCGTCCCAATCTTGCGCCATAATCTCACAAGTCACCTGCATATCGGCACAGATGGCATTGGCTATCTCAACGTCAAAACCACCCAGTGTCCCATCCGCATTGGTATAGTTAAAAGGTGCATACGCCCCTTCCGTACCAATACGCAGTACGTCATCCTTAGTTGCCTTTGTTTCGGTCGTATCAGAACTGGTATCGGCCGCATTCTCTTGGCTATTGCTACAGCCAGCGACGGTAAAAATGGTCGCTAGCGTAAGTAATGGCACAGATAGACGGCTGCTCATCATAGCGCTAATAATAGATTTGCCAGTCGTAGCACGGACTGGAACACAGTGATTGCTCATGATCATCCTTGGGTTTTCTTGGGTAAACAACACTTTTCAAAATAACGGTCTATGCAGAAGACGTCGTCTTAGTTCGTTGCCGCTTCAGCTGGTGCGTCTTCTTCAACGACTATGACTTCATCGACGCCATCAGTCACGACTGCTTTTTGTGCCGCAGCGGTCGAGCTGGTACCAAAGTAACTGCCAGTGATTTGATCATAAGTGCCGTTGTCTTTTAGCTCAGCCAATGCCGCATTGAATTTGGCAACCAATGGATCGCCTTTACGGAAGGCTATACCCATCGCATCGTCATTGGTGCTGATCTCGTCACCTTTTACTTCATAGTCTTTGCCGGCGTCTGTTTTTAGCCAGTCAATACCAGTGACTTTATCAGACATCATACCGCGCACACGACCTGAGGTTAGATCTAAATAGGCATTGTCTTGAGTATCATATAGCTTGATATCAGCATCCGCGTGCTCGTCCTGTAGATACTGTGAGGCCACGGTAGAGCGCTGTGAAGCGATTGGTTGACCTTTTAGCGAATCGATGCTGATATCGTCGCCTTTTTTACCAATCAAGATGATACCACTATGGAAGTAAGGGTCACTGAAGTCGACCACTTCTTTACGTTCAGGGGTGATTGACATACCAGCGATGGCTGCATCAAATTTCTGTGCATTCAACCCTGGAATCAAACCATCCCAATCTTGAGAGATGACTTCACACTCAGCTTTCATTTGTGCGCATAATGCGTCAACCAACTCAATCTCGTAGCCGATCAGTTTGCCATCAGCATCGGTATAACTAAATGGCTTGTAGCTTGATTCTGTTGCGATTTTGATGTTCATAGGTGCTTCAGTCGCGGTGTCCGCGTCAGCGCTTTCTGCTGGTGCTGAGCTGTTGTTACAACCTGCCAGCAGTAGCATGGCGGCGCTAAGCGGTGCTAGCAACAATGCTTTTTTGCTCATTGATGATGTCATTGAAAGTGTCATACCTATTATTCCTTAATATAGTTACCAGCCATATCGTCACTTATTACGTGCTGCTTGATGCCTTATTGAGCGCCACTTACTCAGTACTTGTCAGTGGCGCGCGCGTATTCGCAGCAATCTTTAGTGAGTCATTATTGACCAAAGTTTTGCTGCTCAAGACGGGCAAGCTCACCGTTGCTACGGATCTCGCTCAATGCTTTATCAAATTCCGCTTTGAGTCCATCACCTTTACGCACGGCAATAGCAATATTGTCATCGTTATCAATCTCATCACCAACGATACCGAAGCCTTCTTTATTGTCAGCGAGCCATGATTTGGCAGAGACTTTTTCGGCCAATACTGCATCGCTACGACCAGACTTTAGATCCAAGTAGGCATTGTCGTAGTTGTCATATAGCTGAACGGTATTGCCATCTTTGCCTTCGTAGTTATCTTGTAGATAAGCGCCTGGCGTGGTAGAACGCTGTCCACCAAGCGTGACGTTTTGGATCGCCATTGGATCAAAGCTGCCATCAGTGTTGGTGAGCCATACCATGGTATTGGCAAAATACGGTTCGCTGAAATCGACTTTTTCTTGACGCTCAGCAGTGATTGACATACCTGCGATAACGGCATCATATTTTTGTGCCAATAGACCTGGGATAATACCGTCCCAATCCTGCGCTACGATTTCACAGTTGGCTTGCATCTGCTCACACAAGGCATTGGCAACATCGACATCAAAACCGCTCAAGCTACCATCAGCATTGGTATAGTTAAACGGAGGGTAAGCGCCTTCGGTTGCAATGCGGATGGTTTTGCCAGTCGTTTCTGCGGCAGGTGCATCGGCATTGGCTTCGGTAGTTTCATCGGCAGGTTGGCTACAAGCGCTTAGCATGAGCGCAGCAGAGACGGTCATCGATGACCACAATAGACGAGCGTTCGACATCATATGTTCCTTAAATTCTGATGGGTATGGATATGGGGTTCTGATACTTTGTTCTCTGACGTCCCTGACAGACAAGCAATATAGATAGCAGAATAATGGACAGCCGTTAAAATTGACCGACTATAAACATTTTGATAATACCTGAGTAAAAAATCAAAAACAAACGTTTTGCATACTTGCAGTGACTATCGAGTAATGAAGGATAAACAATAGTTACGCTATAGTGATTTTTCGTTTGATAGGATTCGATGGCGGTAGAGCCGGTAGGGCTTTACCACTATCTGATTTCTGATTTGGACAGGATTAGTGCGGACGATGCGAGGCCATAAAATCTTTGACGCGCTCGGAGGTAGGATTGTCAAAAACTTGCTCAGGTGTGCCGATCTCCTCAACCACCCCTTGGTGCAAGAAGACCACTTTGCTTGATACTTCACGGGCAAAGCGCATTTCATGAGTGACGATCAGCATGGTACGCCCTTCTTCCGCCAGTTCTCGCATCACAGCCAGTACTTCATTGACCAGCTCAGGATCTAGCGCCGAGGTTGGCTCATCAAACAAAAGCACTTGCGGCTGCATGGCAAGTGCGCGAGCGATGGCCACGCGCTGACGCTGACCACCAGACAAGTTCGCTGGATAGGCGTCTTTTTTATCGAGCAAACCGACTTTGTCGAGCAGTTGTTCAGCATCGCTAATCGCTTGGGCTTTTTTGATCTTGAGAACCTGCGTTGGCCCCTCAATGATGTTTTGCAAAATCGTCTTATGTGGCCACAAATTAAAGTTTTGGAAGACGAACCCAACGCGAGCGCGCAAGCTTTCTAACTGCTTCACATCCGCCGCTTGCAGCTCACCTGATCTGGCAGGTTTTAGCATCAGCTCTTCGTTACCGATCAGGATACGACCTTGATTGGGATTTTCGAGCAAGTTAATACAGCGCAGCAATGTCGATTTACCTGAGCCAGATGAGCCCAAAATAGAGATGACATCACCATCATAGGCCGTCAGAGACACTCCCTTGAGCACCTCTAATGAGCCATAACTTTTATGGATGTCTTGTAAGTCTAGGGCGATAGGCCGAGTTGGTTTTTTTGCAGTATCAAGCATGGTTCAGCAGACTTCCAATAAATATGAGTGAAAACACGAATAAAAATAAATAAGAGCCGTATATATAGTATAAGTATCTATAGCATTATTATGCTAATGCTACGCCTGAGCAGGCCAAGAGAAAAATGCCATATTGTCTCTTATTACACAGTAAAAAGGCAAATCTTGTGTTTAACCAGTCAGTTAATCAGTACTGGATAACTGACTGGCACAAAAAAGCCCAGACCATATTTATCGCTCTGGGCTTTATTTTATCACTTTCGCGTGCCAGACGTTGTTTTATCTGATAATGCTATATTGACCAACACACTATCATAGCGTTTGGCGCGCCATAAAACTTAGTACGTCGATACATGCTCTGAATCTTCCGTACCATCCAGTACTTCTGCCTCATCAGCGGTTGCCACAGCCACATCATCCCCTGTACTGACAGCCATGCTATCATCAGCGGTAGCAACGGCGATATCGTCAGAGCTACTCGCAGTTGCGGTTGCATTCTCTTCAACGCTGGTTTGGGCGTCAACGCTTGTATCCGCTTGCGTCTCCATTGGTGTCTCATCTTTACTACAAGCACTTAGCGCAAGCATCCCTGCAACCAAGCCAACCGTCATCCAGTTTTTGTATGTCATGTTTTTAGTCGTCATCGTTATTCTCCATTACTTGTCATATGATTCAGCGTCATTTATTGATAGTGCCGTTTTCTTAGTGCCTACTATACTGATGATACATCGCAGCTACCTTAGTATTTACAGCGCAGTTCTGTTAAAGGCACGTAAACACAGCTCACAAAATATTTGAAGCAACCCTTTTTAGACACTAGGAAACAAGCTTTAAAACAACCCTTTGTAAAGTCACTTTAATGCTTTGTAAAGCGGGTTCTGTTCACAAAATCATCTTTACTATCGCCGCAATCTCCTCTATGTTAAATAGCATAATGACCTATGGACCGCTAAATAGGCATTCAAAACTGATTTTTTGCTAAATTTTCGCCTTTTTAGGCGCTTTTATTTATATAAAACTGATATCACATAAGGAGAATAATTGATGAGTCAAGCAAATACGACGGATATTACCACCTACATGCAGTCTGTTGGCAAGCAAGCCAGAGCCGCTTCTCGTGCGCTCGCGGCAGCCAACACAGGCGACAAAAACTCAGCACTCATGGCCATTCATGATGAGCTAGTCAATGCCAAGCCAGATATTTTGGCAGCCAATAAAATCGATATGGACAACGGTCACAAAAACGAGCTTGATAGCGCTCTGCTCGATCGCTTGGAATTAAACGAAGCACGATTCAACGCTATGCTCCAAGGCCTAAAAGACGTGGCGAGCCTGCCTGATCCAATCGGCGAAGTGACGGATATGACTTATCAGCCATCAGGGATTCATTTGGGCAAAATGCGTGTGCCACTGGGCGTCGTTGGCATGATTTATGAATCGCGTCCTAACGTAACCTTAGAAGCTGCTTCACTGGCACTAAAATCAGGCAACGCCATCATCTTACGCGGTGGCTCTGAAGCGTTTGAATCCAATCAAGCGATTGCCAAATGCATCATAAAAGGCCTTGGCCACACGGATCTCTCTGAGCACAGCGTGCAGGTATTGCAAACGACCGATCGAGCTGCTGTTGGTGAGCTGATCACCATGACTGAATATGTAGATGTCATCGTACCGCGTGGCGGCAAAGGTCTGATTGAGCGTATTAGCAACGACGCCTGCGTCCCTGTGATCAAGCATCTAGATGGTAACTGCCATACCTTTATCGATAGCGATGCGGATCCTGAGATTGCCATCAAAGTCAGTGTCAATGCCAAAACCCATCGTTATGGTACGTGCAACACGATGGAAACGCTGCTGATTGATGCCTCTATCGCCAAAGATTTACTGCCCAAGATTGCCACCGCCATTATCGAGGCCGATGATGCCATGCAACTGCGTGTTGACGAAAGTGCTGAGAGTATCTTGGCCGATGTGATCACCTTAAACGGTCACTTGTCTGCTGCTACCTCTGAGGACTGGGATACAGAATATCTTGCCCCTATTCTTGCGGTCAAAGTCGTCGACGGTATCGATGAGGCGATTGAACATATCAATACACATGGCAGCCATCATACCGATGTCATCATCACGGACAACTATACCAAATCGCAACGCTTCATTCGTGAAGTGGACTCAGCGAGCGTCATGATTAACGCCTCTAGCCGTTTTGCTGATGGCTTTGAATATGGTCTTGGTGCTGAGATTGGCATCTCAACGGACAAAATCCATGCGCGCGGCCCAGTGGGTCTTGAAGGTTTGACCTCGCAAAAATGGATCGTCTATGGTCATGGTGAAGTACGTGCATAACTAAATCTGTATTCATGATTGAATCGAGAGTTTGAGAACGTCGGCCATTGTGCTGGCGTTTTTTTATGATAATCATAGCTATCTATATTACGGATATCTAAACAATAAGGAGCGGTGCCACCATGCAAAGCGGCAAGATTAAACATTGGAATCACGAAAAAGGCTATGGCTTTATCGATGTCGATAATCAAGATGAGGACGTGTTTTTTCATATTAGCAAAGTAAGTTTGGCGGAGCCGATAGCGGTTGGTCGACGTGTCTATTTCACGAGTAGTCGTAATGATAAAAACCAATTGCGTGCCACCAAAGTGACGTCAGCCATACTCAGCATTGAACCAGATACTGCACCAAATACACCAAGGCAGATGCCCAATAATAGCAAACGAGATAATCACAGCCGCCTCTCAAATCGCAACCATCAAAACACTCGTCAAAATAGCTCTCGCAACAAGAGAAGCCTAGGCAGTACCCTATTTAGCCTCATTGCCATTATCGCTGTCGCTGTCTACTTCTTTGGTGATTTAGGCTCGACGTTATCTCAATATACGTCTGACAATACCAGTCAAGTCGCCACAACTGACACAACTGATACAACGACCACTAGCATCACGGGCGATGCACAAGTCGATAAGACGATTGCGCTGATTCAACAAGGTGGGCCATACCCTTATCCCAATAAAGATGGTACAACGTTTTATAACCGTGAAGGCAGACTACCCGCCCAGTCGCAAGGCTACTACCGCGAATACACCGTACCCACCCCTGGCGTCTCACATCGCGGTGCGCGGCGTATCGTCACAGGTGGTCGCCCGCCCACTGTTTATTACTTAACCGTCGATCACTATGACAGTTTTCAAAAGCTAGAGGTGCACTAACATGAAACAAGCGAATATGAAACAAGAAGCCATGAATCAGAAAGATACGAGCCAAGCCATCCACTATGTCAGTCAAGACCCCATTAACCAAAACGGTACAGCGCTATCTGCCGTCATTCCTACTCAGGCTGTTACCATACCCGCGTGTGACACACTGGACAAAACCACGCTATTGACGAGTCTGGCGCGTGCCTGCCACTTCCCCAGCTATTTCTCACACAATTGGGACAGTGCATGGGACTGTCTGACAGACAGCGATGTGCGGCACTTAGTGCTTGATTTGACGGTAATAAAAAAGATAAACACCGAAGACTTCAATATCTTTAAAAGCATTATCGAAGATGCTTATAGCGACTTTGGTAAGCCGCAACTGTGGATTATTGTGCCTTTTGAGAATGACACTTAGCGGTGGAAGAGTGACGAGGAGACTGCAGGGAGCAATAAAGACATCTTTGAAAGACCCGATAGCATGCGCTTTATCACAGCATCCTCTACTATCGAGACATTAGCGCTATTTGCAGGGGCATTGGCTTTTGCCGATGGGATGACGCTCGTGGCTGAGGGCACATGGTTTGAGCTACCGACGTTCGTCTGGGCACTGGCAGGCGGCGTCATCATACGCAATATATTAACGATGGTCTTCAATTTTGAGATGTTTGATCGCTCGATTGATGTATTTGGTAATGCGTCTTTGAGTCTGTTTTTGGCAATGGCGTTACTGTCATTGAAGCTGTGGCAGTTGACGGATTTGGCAGGGCCTGTATTGGTCATATTGATCGTACAGACCATCATCATGATTATCTACGTCTACCTCATTACCTTTAAAGTCATGGGCAAAGACTATGACGCGGCAGTACTCTCAGCAGGACATTGCGGTTTTGGTATGGGAGCTACCCCGACAGCGATTGCCAATATGCAAGCAGTCACGGATCGCTATCTTCCCTCGCCGAAAGCCTTCTTAATCGTGCCAATGGTTGGTGCGTTCTTTGTCGATATCGTCAATGCCACGATATTGCAAATATTCACCAAGTTGCCGTTTATGTAATACTACGTCTGAGCGTATTTAAACCGTGATTAATCTCGAGGAGATTGCATGGGTCACATCGTGTGATAGCATTATTATCAAATACGATGTGATCTCACCGCCATTCATCGTATCAATAGACATTACTCAGAATTATTAAAACTTATTAAAAGTATCGAGGCATTTTATGTTGGTATTTGCCATTATTCTTGTGGTTTCAGGCGCACTCATTATTGGTGCATTATGGGGTCTATACGGCTACATGCCTGACTGGATACAAGGCAATCTGCTTGCGCTGGCAGGTGGTGCGCTCATGAGCACAGTGGTACTTGAGATGATTCAACCTGCGATTGGCGAGAGTGGTTTGTGGACGACTGTCGCCTTTACCGTGTTAGGCGCAGTGGTCTTTACGGGTATTGACTATCTGATTGATGAAAAAATGCAAAACAAAGGCGGGGCAGGTTTGCTTGCCGCTATTACGCTTGATGGTATCCCAGAAAACTTAGCGCTTGGCGTCGCGCTGATTGGTGGTAACGCTTTACAAGTCGCGGCACTAGCAGGGTCTATTTTATTATCAAATCTCCCAGAAGCCGCAGGCGGTGCCAAACAAATGCGCGATGGTGGTAGCAGTCACAAAAAAATACTCATGCTATGGATTGGTGCAGCTATTTTATTATCATTAGCAGCTATTATTGGCAAAACGCTTCTCAAAGATGTCGATGATGCAGTAATTAGTGCAATTGACTGTTTTGCCGCAGGGGCGGTGATTGCTTCATTAGCGACAGAAGTTTTTCCGTCTGCATTTAAAGATGGCAACCATTGGGCGGGTATCAGCACTGCTATTGGTTTGGTGCTGGCATTAGGACTCAATCAACTCGGTGGCTGAGGTTCTAAATATTCGTAGGGTTTAAATTTGCCCCTTATTGCATGAGCATGCTCTTATCGCACAATTATTTGAATGAATAAAACCGCCCAGCAATAATTTTGGGCGGTTTTTATTTATCTGACATTCGGTTCAAATATGTCTAGGTGCGGCGTCATGCAGCAACATGATCGACTCACTAAAGCGTAAACCCAATCACGTTGAGCTTGTTCTCTTCTGCAAACTTAAACAACTCGTGAACGTGATTTAAATTCTCACGAAACGTATTCAAACCTTCTTGGCTCTCTGCTTCGTGGTAGCCGATATCGTGTACCAATTTTTTTAAGTCTGTCGCGGCAAACGCTTTGACGATCTCAGGTACGACGGCCACATTGTATAATAAACCGTCATGCTGCTCATGCAGCGGGGTGCTATTGTTTGCCAAAAACAACAAATCGCACAAGGCATAATGCCCCTCTCCCAATAACTCAACCAGTTCTTCCGTATAATTTTCAAGAGACGCTTGTCTCACATCTAAGTATTGGTTATCGCGATTTTCTCTTAGCTCATCCAGTGTCATATCACCAACAAGTATGCTGGTTAAATTTTCCTCGCGAACACTACAAAAGCAAAACGACATAGTTGTTGAAATAGACATCGTATCTTCCTTAACTGTGATTAAAAATAAAAACCGCCTAGCAAACGCTAAGCGGTTTTTTGTTATACAACTCTCAAATAGAGTCAGTTAATACTTACTGGTTTTTTTCGTACACTGGTAGCTCTTTGCAGATTGCTTCTACCTTACCGCGTACTTCAGCTGCAACCGCTTCATCACCGCGGCTGTCTAGCACGTCACAGATCCAGCCTGCCAAATCAGCTGCTTGCGCTTCGTTGAAGCCGCGAGTCGTAATCGCTGGCGTACCGATACGGATACCAGAGGTGACGAATGGTGATTTTGGATCGTTTGGTACGGCGTTTTTGTTCACAGTGATGTGTGCATCACCAAGCCATTTGTCGGCTTCTTTACCAGTCATTTCTTGCTTCACTAGGCTGATCAGCATGAGATGGTTTTCAGTACCACCAGAGATGATTTCATAGCCACGCTCTTGAATGACTTTTGCCATGGCTTGTGCGTTTTTCACGACTTGCTGCTGATAGGTTTTGAAGTTGTCTTCTAGCGCTTCTTTAAAGCAAACCGCTTTTGCCGCGATGACGTGCATGAGCGGGCCACCTTGGTTGCCTGGGAATACGGCAGAGTTTAGCTTTTTAGCAAGTTTCTCATCACGCGACAAGATCATACCTGAACGCGGGCCACGTAGGGTTTTGTGCGTGGTGGTGGTGGCCACATCCGCGAAAGGTATTGGGCTTGGATAGACGCCGCCCGCAACAAGACCAGCAACGTGTGCCATATCTACTAGTAGATACGCGCCTACTTCGTCAGCGATGTCACGGAAACGCTGCCAATCAACGACTTGTGAATACGCTGAGAAACCTGCAATGATCATTTTTGGCTTGTGCTCACGCGCTAGGGCTTCTACTTGATCATAGTCAATAAGGCCAGTGCCATCGACCAATCCGTACTGTACGGCATTGTAGTTCAGACCTGAGAAGTTGATGTGCGCGCCATGCGTCAAGTGACCACCAGCGTCTAGACTCATGCCAAGTACCGTGTCATTGGCTTCTAGCAACGCTAAAAATACAGCAGAGTTTGCTTGGCTGCCTGAATGTGGCTGGACGTTGACATACTCAGCACCGAACAGCTCTTTTGCACGGTCAATGGCCAATTGTTCAATGACATCGACATGCTCACAGCCACCATAATAACGCTTACCAGGATAGCCTTCAGCGTATTTGTTGGTCAAATCAGTGCCTTGCGCTTCCATCACTGCTTGTGAGCAGTAGTTTTCAGAGGCAATCAACTCGATGTGATTTTCTTGACGAACGCTTTCTGCAGCCATCGCTTCAGCAAGGGTCGGATCAAACTCTTTGATAGAAATGTCTTTAAACATAATAATGTCCTAAGTAGTGACTGTCATTGAAAAAGTATCATTAAAAAGAAGCTGATAGCTTGCCCACAATCAAACGAACACTGCATCGACGTTGCTCAAAGTATGCTAGGTACTTGTGCACGCTGCTCTTTTGCCAGCTGTTTTATGGTACGACCATGATTGTGAATGGCGACTATCAGTAAAAATTAACATAAGAATAAACACAGGCAGTTGGCCTGCATTAACTTGACCGATCCGTCAATAAAATCGATATACAGCGGCATCGATAGCATTGCGAAAGCGTAAGTGTAACATGAAAAATTGTGCGATGAGCGCAAAAAAGCCTACCTGAAGATGAGCAAATTAAATGGCGATATAACACAGATAAATAGCCAATTAAATAGGGCGTGTTGAACATTCGACCATGGCACTGACAGCGACTATTTTTTAGGCGATTCGATGTTAAAAATAATAAGTTTAGTCATTCTAAGCGCTTATTTTTAACGATGAAGCGGCAAAAAAGAGTCCTGTCCC
>NZ_MRYC01000024.1:0-43726 GCF_001921765.1 Psychrobacter sp. C 20.9
CTCTAATTTCATTCGGATTAGGTTTTCCTCCGAAGGGCAGTCCATCTTCGATATTTTAAAAGTTGTTTTATTCATAGTTACATTTATATCCGGGTGGTGGTTCAAAAAGTAGGCTGAAAAAAAACAGGCTGAGAAATTGATAAATAACCCCAGTTCGGGATAAGGGCTCAAAAAAAAGATAAAAAAAGAAGTCCGAAGTTGCTAAAGTGAGTTTACCAAGACAAACTTCACAACAAGGACTTCTTACATGGACAACCTAACCGAACTATACTGCCATATTGACGACTTTTATCAGCAATTCAAACCTGAGTTTGACGCTCATTTAATCGCAACGGGACACCAAAGGTTAAGAGCATGCCAGATAAGTGTAGCAGAGATTATGACTGTCTTGGTACTGTTTCATCAACTGCGGTATCGACAGTTTAAGGCGTTTTACTACCATCACATGCTTGGCATGATGAAACGGGCGTTTCCAAATCTGCCGAGCTACTCGCGATTTATAGAGCTTGTGCCGCGCAGTATCATGCCACTGTGCAGCTACTTGCAAAGCATGATGGGCGACTGTACGGGTATCAGCTATATTGATTCAACCAAGATAGCAGTTTGTCATAACAAGCGTATCTACCGTCACAAAGTCTTTGAGAGTATGGCGCAAAGAGGTAAAGGTAGTATGGGCTGGTTTTACGGCTTTAAGCTGCATGCCATTATCAATCATAAGGGCGAGCTTGTATCTGTTAAAGTCACTGCGGGTAATACGGATGACAGAGTGCCTGTTAAGGATATGGCAACGCCTGTGTTTGGCAAGGTGTTTGGGGATAGAGGCTATATCAGTAAAGCCCTAAACGAGTGGCTCACAAAACACAGTGATACCACGTTGATAACCAAACTTCGGCGTAATATGAAACCCCAATTACTTGAGCCTATGGATGAGGTACTACTCAATCATCGCTCTTTGGTTGAAACGGTGTTTGGGGAGCTTAAAAACTTGTGCCAAATCGAACACTCACGCCATCGTAGTGTCACGGGGTTTATCACAAACTTGCTGTCAGGTTTAATTGCTTATTGCTGGTTTCCCTATAAACCCACCATCAAAAATATGCCTCAGCAGGGACAGGTAGCAACATTGTAAATAGTGTCAATGAGTTACAATGTGGCTTATCCCGAACTGGGGTTAAGTAGTTAAATGAATAGTAATAAATAACGTTAAACCAAGGATTTAGCGTCTATATTAAAAAGGCTATTTAGTAAGATTGAAAAAGACAACGTCCTATTATCAAAGGACGTTGGCTTTTTAATGGGTAGAAATGATGTGGAATTTATCTACATTTAAACGATTAATTTAGCGCGGTTAAGGTTTGCTCAAACGCTGCGCGCCCGATTTCACCCACTTGCTGATTGACCAATTGCCCGTCTTGATAATACAGCAATGCTGGCGGACCAAATAGTTTATAACGCGCTAAGATTGCTTTTGAATCAGCCGTAGTCTCCGTGATATCAAGTCTGACCAATTGCCAATCTTGCATTTGCGCAGGGCGATTATGAAATAAGTTTTTCTCCATAGTCCGGCATGCAATACACCATTCGGCGGTGACATCGACCAGCACTTTAGGATTGGCGGCGACAATGGCATCTAACTCAGCCAGCGTCGTGACCGTCTTATCGGTTGCATTACTGGTGGCTGGTTGACCAGCAGTTGTCTGCAGCACCGGAACCGCAGTTAGGGAGGCAAGCGGATGCAAGCTGTCGTCATTGCCCAATGCGGCGCCGACGATTAAACACGTCGCCCAAATACCAGCGATTAAGCCTAGCGCTTGGGTCAGCATCCGACCTTTGCCTAGCCAGCTCCACGCCCACATCGCCACGACCATAAACCACAGCGCCCAAACCATCAGCATCACAGGCGAGATAAAGACGCGTTCAATTAATAACAATGCCACGGCAAAAAGCAACAAAGCAAAGCCCTGCTTGACCCAGTTCATCCACTCACCCGCTTTTGGCATGATTTTACCTTGGGTCGCGCCGATTAAAATAAGCGGCGCTGATAAACCAAAACCGAGCATAAATAAAGCCGCAAAGCCAAGTAATGGACTTCCAATCGTTGATACAGCAAGCAGCGCCCCAAATAAGGGTGCCGAAACACAAGGCGATACCACGAGCGCCGATAAGAATCCCGCAATTAAACTGCCGCCCGTACTACCAAGCTTGCTATCCCCCGCTTGGCTTAGACCCTGCATTTTACTACTGATAAATCTCGGCAGACGAATGCTAAATACGCCCAACATATAAAGGGCTAATAAGACAAAAACGATGGCAAACCCAATTAAAATAATCGGATTTTGTAGCCAACCGATAATGCCTAACGATTCGCCAAATACCGCAATGACCGCGCCTAAAATACCATAAGCGATGGCAACACCAATAGCGTAGCTGGTCGTTAAAATAACACCGCGTTTTACCGTTGGATTGTCTTCACGCGCGACGATATTGGCAACAATCGGTAGCATCGGTAACACGCATGGCGTCAATGCCAAGACCAACCCTGCCAAGAACAATAACACCAATGCCAACCACGGATGCGAAGCTAAGCCAAAAGGGTCGCTATCAATCGTGTTATCACCAACAACGGTATTGTTTGTTGCAGCAGCATTATTTATGACAGCGTCATTGTTCGCTGCTTCACTTGTGACATTATCGCCTACCACTTCTTCATCGGCTCCAGAGATGGTATTGATTGCACCAAGCTCTGCATCTAACGCTTCGTCATCTAACAATGCATAATCAATCACCTCGTCATCTGGCGTAGTTTGCTCTGTAGCAAGACTATTGGTAACTGTCCCATCTGTAGAGGCTTGCGCAGTTTCTACATTGCTGTTATTGCTCGCAGAAACTGTAGCAGTACTACTTGAACTATTGGCTGCCGATTGTGAAGCAGCAGCGATATTGACTGTGGTTTTTATTTTCTCCGGTGGATAGCATAGACCCGCTTTGGCACAGCCTTGCCAACCTATTGTCACGGCGGCATTATTTATCGCCTTGCCATTACTACTACTCAAAATGGTAGTAGCAACCATATTGGCTTGGTCAAAGACCAATACTTGACCAAAGGTCGGATCATCTATGGAGATAGGCTTTTGGCTAAAGCTAAAAGGTGCAGCGCTCACGCCAGCAGGCAACGTTAGCTTAATTTGGTCTTTATAAACATAGTGCTCAGGCGTAATGTCAAAGTTAATGGCTAAGCGCGTGCCATTATTGACAGGTTTACTACTGCTACTGACCTGAAACGCTTCATCAACAGGCAAAAATTTCGGTTGGGTCGCGCTTTTATCACTGCTAAATAAATCGCCCAATCCTGCCGCTTGCGATGCCACTGGCACGGCCGTCAGCCCAGTCGCTGCTAGCCCTGTCAATAATGAACCCGCGCTGAAAGCGAACGCCAACAGATAAGATTTTTTCGACGATTTATTTTGCGTTAATGACGGAGACTTTTCTGCGCTCTTAAGGGACATGAAGGGCTACCTATTATTTCCAATATTCGAATTGACCAATTCACTGTCTGTATGGACTTGTCTATTTACAACCCCAGTTCGGGATAAGCCACATTGTAACTCATTGACACTATTTACAATGTTGCTACCTGTCCCTGCTGAGGCATATTTTTGATGGTGGGTTTATAGGGAAACCAGCAATAAGCAATTAAACCTGACAGCAAGTTTGTGATAAACCCCGTGACACTACGATGGCGTGAGTGTTCGATTTGGCACAAGTTTTTAAGCTCCCCAAACACCGTTTCAACCAAAGAGCGATGATTGAGTAGTACCTCATCCATAGGCTCAAGTAAGGGGCTGTCCTAGATAAGTAAAATTATTTAGGATAGCACTATGAGAAAGAGTAAACTAAGTTGGTATAAACAAAACAGACTCATCGAGCTATTTGTTGCCGGTTCTACCGCGAGAACAGCAGCAAGCCTAGTCGGTGTTAATAAAACCACAGCCAGTTATTACTTTCATAGACTAAGACTGCTTATTTACGAGAATAGCCAAGACCCTGGTCTATTTGAAGGCGAAATCGAAGTAGACGAATCATACTTTGGTGGCACTCGTAAAGGCAAGCGAGGGCGAGGTGCTGGTAGCAAAGTGCCCGTGTTTGGTCTACTAAAGCGTAATGGCAAGGTCTACGCTTGTATTATACCCAATGCTAAAGCAGATACTTTGATCCCCATCATAAGAGAAAAAGTGAAGCCTGATAGCATTGTTTATACTGACTCATTTAAAAGCTATAACGCATTAGATGTCAGTGAGTTTACTCATTATCGTATCAACCACTCCAAAACCTTTGTTAATGACAAGAATCACATTAATGGTATAGAGAACTTTTGGAACCAAGCTAAACGGCATCTACGTAAGTTTAACGGAGTTCCAAAAGAACATTTTCACCTCTATTTAAAGGAATGTGAGTGGCGTTTTAATCACAGTGACCCAAAGTCGCAATTACTACAATTAAAACAATGGGTTAAACAGGGTTTGAACTAGTTATCTAGGACAGCCCCAAAAATTATTACCGTAAGTTTCATAATACCAGAGCGGTAAGTGGAGCCGTTTATGAAAGTGGCGCGATTAATAATCGTATACCAAAAACATATACGTTTAACATTGTTCATTGTATAAACATAGATAAAGGAAACAACTATGACTGAATCTACCGACAGATTAGATAGTACTAAATTGAATAGCGTTGAATCGGCTAGTACTAATATTGCTGACAAGAAGGTACCTATAGCTGTGAGTAGTACTCATCAATCGATTGACTCTAAAACCATAAATCATACGCCTAAAGCTATGTACGTGACTTCAGGCAACTCAATAACACCTAAAGATAAGTTGGACAAAATGCCAAAAATGGTTGCCAATGGCAGTCGCGCTTTTATCTGGTATTTGTTGGCGATAATGGTATTAATACTTGATCAATGGACTAAGTGGTTGGCCCAAACCACATTAGCGTTCAATGACCCCGTACCGGTCATTGAACCATTTCTCAACTGGACACTCGCTTATAACTATGGGGCAGCATTTAGCTTTTTAGCCAACGCTGGCGGTTGGCAGAAATGGTTTTTCTCAGGCTTAGCTTTTGTAATGGCTATCTTTTTAACGGTTTATTTAATCAAAGCGCCACGTGCAGCCAAGCTATTATCTATGGGGTTGGCCTTAATGCTTGGTGGTGCGATTGGCAACTTAATCGATCGTTTAAGAATTGGTAAAGTGGTTGACTTTATCCATGTGCATTATGCTGATGTCTGGAATTATCCTCTTTTCAATGTTGCAGATATAGGTGTCTGTGTCGGTGTCGCATTGATTATAATTGACATGATATTTTTAGAAAGTAAGCGTAATAAATAAGCACATTGATGCCGATTATCACAAACAAAATGAACTAGCGTCGTATTCACTCTATACGGAAAAATACTTTTTATACTTGAGTATGTTTATAAAATGTGAACTGGAAGGTAATGTATGACTGGTATAGGTACTCACTCATTTTAGGTCTTAAAACTCAATACTTAAAAGCTCTGCGTAGAGCCATTATTATAGAGAAATTGAATAATCCATAAATTCTTTATTGATAATAACAAAAGGAAAATACAGTGTCACAGACTCAGCCAACTATTGAAAAAATTCACAGCCTTAGAAAAAAAACAAGAGACAGCGTTAAAAAGTCTTACCCTTATATAGTCGATACACTCTAAAAATGTCATAGCACTACTGGGATGAATTTTGCGCAGCCTCCTATCGTGCGCTCAAAGAAATTTGAAGCGGACTATAATAATTACCATCGTTTGTCAGGCGAGGGTAAGCGGGATACAGACACATTCAGAAATGAAATGAAGAATTTTATTACTATGTATCCTGAAGATTTTGAGAAAAAACCGCTAGAAAATTATTTGAAATAACAGCTATTAATGGCACTCCATTAACATTTCTGTAAGTACATTACCGTTAAATGATTACCCTGCGCAGCAAGATAGCTCTTTAACGTCTTTGCTAAAGGTTTGAGCGCATAACTTCAATCCTTCAACCATCGTCAAATACGGAAATAGTTGACCTGCCAATTCTTCGACTGTCATTTTATTATGAATAGCAAGAGCCGCACTTTGAATCAGTTCTCCGCCTTCATGGGCTAAAATTTGTGCGCCTATCAGTTTTCCCGTGGATTCTTCAGCTACCAACTTGATAAAACCATCCGTTTCAAAATTTGCTAAAGCTCTTGGTACGTTTTCCATATCAAGTACACGACTTATCGTATTTATTCCTACCGCTGAAGCTTGTACTTCGGTTAGACCTACCGTAGCAACTTGTGGGTCGGTGAATATAACAGCAGGCATGGTAGATAAGTCGAGTTGCGCATTTCCACCTGTCATATTAATTCCAGCCCTACTTCCGGCAGCAGCAGCAACATAAACAAATTGTGGCATATTGGAGCAATCTCCAGCGGCATAAATGTTAGCTGTTGATGTTTCCATCATACTATTAACAACAATGGCACCACTTTTATCTGTTTCAACACCAACATTTTCTAAACCAAGCTTTCCAGTATTTGCATGGCGACCCGTAGAGATAAGCAATTTTTCAGCGATTAATGTTCCTTCGTTAGTTTCCAATGAAAAACCATTGCTATCATAAGAAACATGACTTGCTTGCGTATTATTAAGTACCCTAATACCTTCTTTTTCAAAGCACTCTGCCAGTTTTTCACCTAATAACGGATCTTCAGCATATAAAAGGGTATGTCTGGCTAGAATTGTCACACGGCTACCTAAACGGGCATAAGCTTGCGCAATTTCCAGAGCAACAACGGAGGAGCCGATGACAACTAGACTACTCGGTAACTCTTCTGCAAATAAGGCTTCTGTTGATGTCCAATAAGGTGTATCAACTAAACCCTTAATTGGCGGAATGCTTGGTGTAGAGCCTGTTGCAATTAAAATGCGATCTGCAACCAGCTCTTCTTCACTACCATCAGACTTGTGAACTAGCAAGGTATTTTGATTTTTAAAACGTGCATAACCTTTAAGTAAAGATAGCGCGGGATTACTCTCTAAAATACGTTGATATTTAGCATCGCGTAGTTCTTCGACGCGAGCGTTTTGCTGATGTGCTAATAAGGAGCGGCTAAGTTGTGGCTGAATATTTTCTAAACCATCAAACGGGTTAGTACGTTGCTGATGCGCTAATTGCGCAGCACGGATCAATATTTTTGAAGGAACACAGCCGACATTTACACAGCAACCTCCGATTACATCGGCTCCTTCAATGATAGTAACTCTTGCTCCGCCTTCTGCTGCTTTAATCGCACTGGCAAAGGCCCCTGAACCACTACCAATAATGGCTACATGTAATTGTTCTGGCTGGATGTCATTTGGCGAGCAACAACTATTCGTTGACATATTTTATTCCTCTTAAAAAGTTAAGCGGTACAAGTTTCATCATCACAGCGTTTATTCGCAGGAGAAACCATGTCCCAAATTGATACAGCAACCATTAGTCCTAGCCCCGTATAAGTAACGTATGAACTCCACCCGTACTGGAACCAAGGGTATAAAGAGAGTAAAACCAAAATGGGGCCAATTGAACCGATAAAACTACGGTGCCATTGACGATGGCTAAACCAGCCTAAGATATTCATTGCCAGCGCTAATACTGCAAACAGTGGTAACAACGTATTGATAAATACCCCTTCCCACTGACTAAGAAATCCCATCCCAATTGCCGCACCAAGACTAGCTATCGCGGGAAAACACATGGCGCATCCCATTGCCGAAACAAGTGCACCTATAGAGCCTGCTTTATCTCCGATACGCGTAACTAGTTCTAAGGGGCTAAATATTACTTATTTTCACTTTTTAAATTTGAAGGGTAGCCAGCGTTGGTAGTCGCTGCAATTAATGCATTGATGTTGGTTTTAGTGTCATCAAAAGAAACAACAGCTAGCTTAGGCTTGTAGGTAACTTTCGCATTTTCAACGCCATCAACATTTTCTAATGACTTTTTAACTGTGATTGGACATGTCGCACAGTTCATCGTTGGCACTTCCAGTGTAACTGTTTTTACTTCAGCAAAAGCACCAAAACTAGAAAGTGAAAGCAGTGCGGTTAATAATAATTTTTTCATAATTAGCTCCAAATTTTAAAATGTTATAAATTTCTTGATCTGTATATTAAGCAAACAAAAGTATCCAATAATTACTGGTCACTAAAATTGTCGCAACTATAGCGCTCAGCCAGAAAATGACTTTTCGTTGTTGCTGTTTCTTAGGAATTGCACAGGCCGTTCCCGGCTCACACTCTTCTACAGGACGGTAAATTTTCCAACCTGAGTAACCAAACAACAACACTACAAATGCGATAAATAATGGCCTATAGGGTTCAAATGCAGTTAAATTACCAATCCATGAGCCACTTACCCCAAGTAATAACAGGAGCAAAGGACCTACACAGCATACGCCTGCGCCTAATGCTGCTATGATGCCTCCTATCATTGGAAGGTTTGATTCTTTTTGATTCATATAGATACCTCATTAGATAATGCAAGTGTATTGCATGTACCTAAGTACGGAGTCAAGGGTGATTTATAAAAAATTTATCTTTGATAATCTGCTACGACAGATACGGGGAATAAGCTAACTTGAATTAAGGCGCAGAAGTAAAATTGGATATGCTGTTTTAGTGGGAAATGGTAGTTAAGTGAATCATTTACTTCGGTTGCAACGAATCAATTATTGGGCAGTGGCTATCGTCATCATTATTTTGGCATTGTCCTAAATGTTCTTCCAAAGCGTGTTCTAACAACAACAAGTCAGCCATCTTTTTTTGTACTGCGATCAGTTTTTTATTAGCTAATTCTTGTACTTTACTACATGGACTATCGTTTAACGCAAGTAACCCTTCAATCTCATTTAGCGTAAAACCTAATTCTTGAGAACGCTTGATAAAATGTATTCTATTTACCGTTTCTTTCGGGTAATGTCTATAGCCCTGCATAGGCTTTGGTGGTTGTTTAATTAAGCCTTTGCGTTCATAAAAGCGAATTGTTTCGACATTTACACTCAGTTCTTTAGCCAACATACTTATGGTTCGTTTAGACACGTTATCAATTACCTTACTGACTTTTTGTTTACTTACTTTATATCTAATTAAAGTGACCATCAATGAATACCAGTTTAAACATCGCTAATTGATTTTGTTTTTTCTTCTATTAAATAAGTAAAGTTACCGTTGTTACAACAATATTAAACCACAACAATGTATGGTTTATCCTTTTTCATTATCAAAGTCCAAATTAGTGTTATTACATGCAGTTCTACATGAGTATACCCCAAGGGAACCAGCTATTTCACCACTCAAACGTATTAACAGACCACTTAAAACAGACTGCTATAATGGAACCATTTATATGTGCTAAAAATGAGCTTATAGCATTTGCTCAAAGCATGGGCATAAAGTCGCTGCATTCGATATATAAAATAAATCAGTTGCAACGCTAGTACGTACAAAGTTGATACAGCTGATTACTATCATAGCTAAAAAGGCAAAGTGATACTCAAATACTCAAATACTCAAATACTCAAATACAGGGTTTTTTTGAATCAAGATACATGATTAAAATCTATCAACTTAATGATTATATATTTGATAGCATCGCGTCTATAGAAACGTAAATTAATGTTTAAAATACTTCAGCTATTAACCCTGTTTTAAGACACGATAAACCGTAGCTACCCCAACACCAACCGCCTTAGCGATTTCCTCTTTTGTCATATTATTTTGACTGTCTAATTCTCTAATACGATTGTGTTTTGCTAGATTTGCTTTCTTACCAGTAGGTTTATATCCACTGTTTGCTAATCCCTGCTTGATACGTTCTCTACGCTTATCGTTATCAAGCTTTGCCATCGTTGCTAATAAGTCGATCAGCATATTGTTAATTACCCTAAGGATGTCGCCTGTCATACCCTCGCTAACCGTATGTGTAGTTGGTAGATCAGCCACCACCAATCGCAAACCTTTATCTTTGATGCGCTGCTTTAAGATAGCAAAATCATCCTGAGACAATCTACTCAATCTATCTACACTCTCAACAAGCAATATATCGCCTTGCTCAGCATCATTGAGTAACTTAGTGAGTGCTGGTCTATCTAACTTTGTACCACTGAAATGCTCTACGTACTCAACATGGTTATCATCATAGCTTTGGCTAAAGCTAATCAAGTCAGACAATGCTCTGGTCGCGTCTTGATCCTTAGTGCTGGCTCTCACATAAATACGAACAGTCATAACGCCACCTCTATTATTTAGACTTAATAATTAATGTTCATTGATAATAGCAAGATATTACTATCATTTAATAACATAAAAAAGTCTAATGATAGATAGGTTATCATTTAAAGGTTTTATGTTTTAGGTATAGGCTAATGATAGGAAAAAAGCACAGCAGCCAGTCTTATAATTCAAAAGTCTGTTATAGATGGTTCCATGCTAACAGTCTGCTTTAAGTAGTCTGTTAATATGTTTGAAGGGTGAGATAGCTGGTTCCGCTAAGGTATACCCTAGGATAATAGGAAATCCATCGCGGATGACAAAACCTGTTTAGCTTTTAAACAATACGGGTTTGTCGATAGTATGTAAGATAAGTTCGAAAAGTGACTAGAGTGTTAGATTATTCATACTGGGTCTGAATTAAAATTTTATTGTGATTAATTTCTGCTCAATGTTATTCATTTGTCGCCATGATGAGTGATGGCGGCTTGTGATTTAGTTAGGAAAAATAATCTTGAGTAATAAGGTACGTTTGTAGCATTTGCAGCAGGGCTTGTTCTAGGCTTCTTTACTTACACTTTCCTGTAAATTCTTTTTTAGTAAATGATCGAATATAAACGGGCCAAAAGGTAAGAGTGAGCCGAGTACGCCCGCAGGTATTGCCCAAAGAGGCATTTTCATTTTGATAGCTGAGCCTATAAGTATTATGATATAGGTAATAAACAATATACCGTGTGCCATACCGATGTATTTCACACCTTCTGGAATGTCCAGCATATATTTTAGTGGCATGGCGATACAGAGCAATAATAAGAAAGAGGTGCCTTCTAGGTAGCCTATAATGGTAAGGCTTTTTAATGCGGCACTTTGTTTTTTTCTAAGATTATGTATTTGTTTGATAGTTAGCTGAGCATGTGACACTATATTATCCTTTTGTTATTTCAATAAATAATTTAGGCGGTATTCAATGTCTTTATAATAATGGCCCTGTCCAGAGCTTTGAAGTACTGGTTTTTGTCATCTACCACTTAGCACGTCACGCCTTCGTCTAGCCACTTCAAAATCATCCTGCGTTCACTCGCATACAATTATGCATTGGGTTTTGGGATATAGAATGAGAGAGTATTTGTATTAATCATATATCACCTTCCAGTTCGCATTTTTATAAACACACTTGAGTATAAAAAGTATCTTTCCGTATAGAGCAGCTATGACGCTAGTTCTTTTTATTTGTACTGATCAATATTCACTTGTTTATTCATTACGCTTACTTTCCAAAAATATCATATCAATTATAATCAACGCTACACCGACACAGACACCTATATCTGCAACATTGAAAATAGGATAATTCCAGACATCAGCATAATGCACATGGATAAAGTCAACCACTTTGCCAATTCTTAAACGATCGATTAAGTTGCCAATCGCACCGCCAAGCACTAAGGCCAACCCCATAGACAATAGCTTGGCTGTACGTGGCGCTTTGATTAAATAAATCGTTAAAAAGATAGCCATTACAAAAGCTAAGCCTGAGAAAAACCATTTCTGCCAACCGCCAGCGTCGGCTAAAAAGCTAAATGCTGCCCCATAGTTATAAGCGAGTGTCCAGTTGAGAAATGGTTCAATGACCGGTACGGGGTCATTGAACGCTAATTTGGTTTGGGCCAACCACTTAGTCCATTGATCAAGTATTAACACCATTATCGCCAACAAATACCAGATAAAAGCGCGACTGCCATTGGCAACCATTTTTGGCATTTTATCCAACTTACCTTTAGGTGTTATCGAGTTGCCTGAAGTCACGTACATAGCTTTAGGCGTATGATTCATGGTTTTAGAGTCAATCGATTGATGAGTACTACTCACAGCTATAGGTACTTTATTGTCAGCAATATTAGTACTAGCCGATTCAACGCTATTCAATTTAGTACTATCTAATCTGTCGGTAGATTCAGTCATAGTTGTTTTCTTTATCTGTGTTTATACAATGAACAATGTTAAACGTATATGTTTTTGGTATACGACTATTAATCGCGCCACTTTTATAAACGGCTCCACTTACCGCTCTGGTGTTATGAAACTTACGGTAATAATTTTTTATTAGGGAATCTGTTGATTGATTTCAACATTAACCTGAGTCTGTTCAGCGCTAATCACTATAGGATTACCCGATAAGTCGCCTGACTCTGCTATGGCATTACCGCTATGACTAATACGAGCAACGACTGCTAACTGAGTTTTGTCACTACGAGCTGAATTTAACGTGCGATCTGGCATCATCGCATCAAGATTGCTTAAGCGGATACTAGCCTCACCTTGCTTGATAATACTAATGGGTAAACGTTTGGCGGCAAACGGTGGACCTCCTTTAACGTCACGTATCGCAACAAACAACACATCATCAGCTTTCACTAACGGTAATAAATTAGCGTTAATTTTCACTGTCACGTCAATACCTTCTAGCGCTTGCTTTTCTTGCGTGCTAACGTAGTTGCTTAACTCATCTAAGCTTGCTAAAGCTTTAGTATGATCACCTGGTTTGGCCACAATGCTGCCTTGTAAGCGTTTAATCCAACCTTGCGCTTGGGCAAAGTTACTACTACGAGTCTCACCCATTGCCATGAGCATTTGAGCCCGTTCATGCTGCGGATTCTTAGCTAATATAGCTTGTAATACACGGCGAATATTGGCGTCTAACTGACCTTCATTAACGAAAAAGCTAGTCTGAGCATAAGTGGTGGCGATTTCTTCATTTTCAGGAGCTAAACGATAGGCACGAGATAAGGCTTCCAGCGCAGAATCAGTTGCCTCCATAGATAAGAAAAGCTCGGATAGGCGCATCCAGCGATTAGGATCATCAGCATTACGATGAACATTGGTTTGCATGGCGCTAATCAACTGACGACCATCTTCAAACGCCCATGATGGCGGCTTGTCAATTTTAGCTGTCAATAGGTCGTCAGCCACTTGTCCTACTTTGTCCTCAGCTGTCCACAAATCAAACACGGGCGTACGATTGCCTATTAGTAAATACGCCATTGCAGCCAATATTGGGATCCAAGCTGCGACAATTAAACGGCTTTTGACATCAGGGGTGACCATAGGTGTTATCTGACGCTGCACATCTAATAGCTGACGCTCCAGTTCCAGCTTTTGATTTTGATAATGGCTATTATTAATAGTACCGCTGTCTTTATCTGTTTGTAGCTCAGCTAAACGTTCGCGAAATACTGCAACATTAATATCTAGCAGTTGATTGTCTATTGGTTTGGACTGCAAACGCGGTGCTCGTAGCCATGGCATAATAGCAATCAGCGCAAATATAAGAGCAATCAGCAAGCTTAGAGTTACAAATAAGCCAAAAGTAGAAAATAGAGTCATTTTTTGTCCTCTAGGCTAGTAATGTCGTGGTCGACACTCTCAGCTTGCGATAATAGACGATCAAGCTCAGCCTTTTCCGTAGAGGTCAAGGCAGCAGTACTGTTCACTGTGACGCCGCTTTGACCACGGGCAACAACTTGGCGACGCTTACTTTGCCAAAACCAACCAATAATTAAGACGAGCAATAATAGTGGTGGAAAAAACCATAGGATCCATGTTGATGGTCGCATAGGCGGCTTGTAGCTAATAAAGTCACCGTAGCGCTCTTGCATATAGACGCGTATTTCAGCATCACTACGTCTATCTTTAATTAAATCATAGACTTTTTGCTTTAGATCCTGTGCAATCGGTGCATCAGAGGCTGCAAGGTTTTGATTTTGGCATTTTGGGCAGCGAAACTCTTCTATTAATCCACGATACTGAGCTTCTTGCTGTGGTGAGTCAAAATCGTATACGTCAATAGCTGCGTTTGCCGTCATGTTAAGCAGACACGCTAGTATTAAGCTTGCTAGTTTTAAAACTATATTGGGTTTTAGTTGAGGAGCTCTTATTCGAGTAACGTTCATTTGCACATCTCCTCAACCTGAATGAGATCAGGACTATCGTTGTTCTTATTAGCCTTATTAAGTACTGTCAGGCACGGCTTAACACGCTGTTGCCAATTGGCTTCATTAATCTCACCAACAATATGCTGACGAATGATGCCATCTCCATCCACAACAAAGGTTTCGGGCGCACCAGTTATGCCTAAGTCTAGAGCAAACTGACCCAATGAATCCTGAATAGACATAGAAAATGGATCACCGCCTCGGTTTAAGTAACTGAGCGCATTACCAATCTCATCCTTATAATTCACACCAACGATATCAACGCCGCGCTCTTCTAGTTGCATTAAAAACGGATGCTCAATAACGCAAGTTGGGCACCATGAGCCCCAAACATTAAGTAAAAACGGCTTATCCGGCAAATTATCATTGGTGATAGTACGGGTAGTATCTGCTAATAACGGCAGCTCAAAGGTAGGAACCGGACGCTCAAGAGCGGTATTGGTCACAATGTCTGTTGGTTTACCTAAGCGCATGTACAATATAACTACCAAACCAAAAAAGAGGATAAGCGGAATTAAGAACCATAGCTTCGTCTGCTTTTTTTTCATTGTCTTTGGGTTACGCTGCTTACTGTTTTGGCTATCTTTTTGCTCAGGAGTATTATTCGACATAGTCATTTATTTCTCCTTTAGTGTCGACATCGTCGATACTGAGATTGCCTGCTCAATAGCTACCTCATTGACTCCATAAGTAGCCAAACTACCAGTAACTAGCAACGGAGCTTTAATTTTTTTGATGCGGTATCGTTTATCAAGCATACTAATTAATCCACCTAGAGCCATGATAATTGCCCCTAACCAAATCCAGCGAATTAATGGTTTTACATAAATCCTTAATGCCCATTGGTTACTACCATCGGCAATAGGTTCGCCCAGTGCGACATAAACATCGCGCATAAGACTGGGGTCAATAGCAGCTTCAGTTGTTGGCATCGTGCTGATAATATAAGTACGCTTTTCTGGAGTCAGTTTCGCCACTTCACGACCGTCTTTGGATACCACCACTTGCGCTTGCGTTGCATCAAAGTTACTACCCTTTATTTCAAAAAATTCAGTTACTTCAAAATCGTAACCTTGAACATTGACTGTATCGCCAATACCCATTGCTACGTCACGCTCAATACTCAGGCTACTAGTAAAGGCTATGCCAATGACAGCAACCAATACGCCAATATGAGCAGTCTGTTGACCCCAATAGCTAAGACGCAGCTGACGCAGACCTTTAAAGAAATTAGGGGCGTTCTTGGTTTTGTCTCTAAAGTCAACGATCATCCATAGCAGTACCCAAAAGCTCACCGCTAAAGTCACGCCAATATTGAACATAGCAGATGGACTGGTAAAGTAGGCGATAATAGCAGCCAATACGATACTACTAGCGGCAATGGCGATACCCACCCCTAGTAACGGACGCTTATCTTGTTTCCAGCGAATATTAGAGCCCATACCCATAGCGATTAACAACAGCCATGTCAAAGGCACAAACAGCGCATTGAAGTATGGAGGCCCTACAGATACCTGACCGAGACTAAAGGCATCAGCGATAATAGGATAGAGGGTGCCGAGCAGCACCACTAAGGTTGCAATCAAAATGATGGCGTTATTGATCACTAAAAAGGACTCACGTGAAATCAGCTGATATTGACTTTCAACGGTTAAACGCCAACCGCGAACGGCAAACATTAATAGACCACTACCGATGATAATGCCAAGAATAGCTAAGATGACCAAACCACGCGTCGGATCAGCGGCAAACGAATGCACTGAGGTAAGGACTCCAGAGCGTACCAGGAACGTGCCAAGCAAGCTTAAGGCAAAGGCGAAAATAGCCAGCATGATGGTCCATGCTTTAAACACCCCGCGCTTTTCAGTGACTGCTAATGAATGCAGCAATGCTAAGCCGACAAGCCAAGGCATAAACGAGGCGTTCTCTACCGGATCCCAAAACCACCAACCGCCCCAGCCAAGCTCGTAGTAGGCCCACCACGAGCCCAGTGCAATACCAATGGTCAAAAATCCCCAAGCCGCGAGCGCCCATGGACGTGACCAGCGTGTCCAAGCAGCATCTAAACGCCCTTCCCACAATGTCGCCATACAAAATGCAAAAGGCACTACCATACCCACATAGCCCATATATAACATGGGCGGATGAATAATCAGACCGAAATCTTGTAGGACAGGATTTAAATCAGCGCCATCGACCGCTAGATTGGGTAAGGTACGCTCAAACGGTGACGAGGTAAATATCAGCATTGTTAGCATCATTAACTGTACACCGGCCAAAATAACTAATACCCGCGCACGCATTGATAACGGCAAGCCGCGACTAAAGTATGATACCAGTGCACACCATGTGGCCATGATGGTCATCCATAGCAGCAAAGAGCCCTCGTGTCCGCCCCATGTCGCCGATAACTTATAGTACCAAGGCAACAGCGTATTGGAATGCTGCGCGACGTAACTGAGGCTAAAATCATTATAATAAAAACCTGCTATCAAAGCGCCAAATGACGTTATCATGGCGGCAAACTGTGCCCAAGCTAAGCTAGGGGCTAGTCGTTGCCAAGCAACTTGGTTACGAATAACACCAATAGTTGGCAGAATTACCTGCAATAACGCCAATACAAAAGCGGTAAGCAAGGCAAAATAGCCCAATTCTGTAATCAACATACGGTCTAACCTTATTTACTCTAATGCGGTTGCAGTTTACTGTAGCGGTGGAATTTTTATTATTAGAACCCACCCCCGAAATCTGCTGCTATCTCTAGTTTTTAATTGATTTCGAAGGGTTTTATTTAACTACTTTAGGCGGAGTTACCAGTGGAGGCGCGCCTTTAAAGCGCAGTAAACGTAACGCATTGAGAGTAACGAGCACTGTTGCTCCAGCATCAGCTAGAACCGCAATCCATAGTCCAGTAATGCCGAATACGGTCGTGATCAGAAAGACGCCTTTGAGACCCAAAGCGAAAATGACGTTCTGATGAATGTTGCGCATGGTGGCACGTGAAAGTGCGATGAGATGAGCCATATCCGTAACACGACTTTTTAATAATGCGATATCGGCCGTCTCAATGGCCACATCGGTACCACCACCCATCGCGATGCCAACATCGGCAGTTGCTAGCGCTGGCGCATCGTTAATACCATCACCAACCATCGCTATTTTGCGGTTGTTCTTCATCTCGTTAAGCAGGCGCAGTTTGTCCTCAGGCAACAGCTCAGCTTCCCATTCCACGTCTAAATTACTGGCAAGTGCTTGAGCGGTTAAGCGGTTGTCGCCTGTTAGCATGACGGAGCGCACACCCATCGCTTTGAGCTGAGCCACACCTTCATGAGCGTCGTCTCGTAATTCGTCTCTTAGCGCGATTAATCCAAGCACTTCACGGTTTTGCTCATCGAAAAGAACAGAGACGGTCTTACCCTCATTTTGCAGCGCCTCAATTTGCGCCTGTTGTGTGGATGAAATCAATGCCTCATCGGCTGCGTAAACAGGCGAACCGATAGCTAGCGCGCGCTCCGCGACAGTTGCGTGTACCGCTTTACCCGCAGTAGCAGAAGCTTTGGAAGCCACAGGTATAACAACTTTAGCGGCTTCAGCATGGCTGACAATGGCTTCAGCAAGTGGGTGACTAGAACCAGTCTCCACACTGGCAAAAAGTGCCAATATCTCATCTTGACCTTGAGAATTCTGACCTTGAATACTTGAGTCCTCTTGTGTAAAGGCAACAACATCGGTCACGCGTGGTTTGCCTTCAGTTAAAGTGCCTGTCTTGTCAAAAGCGACCGTCTTCACTTGGCCGATAGTTTCTAAAGCACTACCGCCTTTGATCAGCAAGCCACGGCGCGCACCAACAGCAAGACCAGAGGCGATGGCAGCGGGTGTTGATAGTACAAGAGCACAGGGACAGGCAATCAGCAACAGTGCTAGACCGCGATACAACCAAGTCGACCAATCTCCACCCATGGCTAACGGTGGAATGATAATAATTAGTGCGGCAATAGCCATCACTGCCGGTGTGTAATAGCGACTGAATTTCTCAATAAAACGGGCAGTGGGTGCTTTGGAGGCTTGGGCTTGCTCTACCAGCTCAATAATGCGCGAAATGGTGTTATCGGCGGCTGTCTTTTCTACGCGCACTTGGAGCACACCATCGATGTTAATTGACCCTGCAAATACATTGTCACCCATCGTCTTGGCAACAGGAACAGACTCTCCCGTCACGGGCGAATCATCAAGGCTGGACGCACCTTGAACAATGGAACCATCAGCAGATACCCTATCTCCAGGACGCACCAGCACAAGGTCATTCACTTGTAATGAAGTCGCTGGAACGTTACGCTGCCCACCTTGAGCATCAAGTAAAATTGCACTTTTCGGAACCAGCGATGATAAGGCTCTGATGCCAGCGCGAGCGCGATCAGCAGCGATACTCTCAAACAGTTCACCGATTGAGAACAAAAAGACAACTGCTGCGGCCTCTTCAGCTTCACCAATGATAAGTGCGCCAAGCACGGCGACGGACATCAGCGTTTCAATTGAAAAGAATGAACCTGTTTTAGCCAGTGCTAAGGCTTTGCGCGCAAATGGAAAAACGCCTACAATCACAGCGATGGCAAACACCCATATCCCATAAGCGGGCAACAGTAGTGACAGTGCATAAGCGCTGCCCATCAAAATACCGAGGCCAACAACCTGTTTGCCTTTTTGAGTTTGCCACCATTGCTTATCCTGCGGAGCCATCTGATTGTCGCTGTCAATATCAATAGCCGATACAGTTTGTTGACCAGTATTGGCAGAGATGCCGAACCCTAGGCTTTTGATTGTTTTTTCGATATCACTAGCCTGAGTCGGCGCACCAGGGGCTAAATTTAGCTCTAGCGTTTCTGTAGCGAAATTCAGCTGAACATCAGAAACCCCAGGCATACGTTTCAAAGCTGTTTCAATCTTGCCGATGCAACTGGCACAGTCCATACCTTCAATATGATATTTCATAATAATTTACCCTTTGAATAATGATATTATGAACCCTATAGTGGCTTTAGAGTCAAGGTTATTTATCTACAGTTTCGTAATTTTAATTTCTCTAGCGCTAGTCTTTACAGCCACTTTAATTATTTAAATCATAGAGGTTGTTATGACAATCAAAATTGGTGAGCTCGCTAAACGCACAGGTGCCACAGTAGAAACCATTCGCTATTATGAAAAAGAGCGTTTATTACCCGAGCCTTTTCGTAGCGAAGGGAATTATCGTTTATATAATGAAGAGCACATTGAGCGTCTACAATTTATCCTACATTGCCGTACGCTCGATATGGCTTTAGATGATGTGCGAATCTTACTTGAATACTGGGAGTCGCCTGACAAGGACTGCGGCGATGTGAATAACTTGCTAGATGAGCACATTCATGCTGTGGAAATACGAATGGAAGAACTGATGCACTTAAAGCATCACTTGACCGTTTTGCGCCAGAAATGTGCAAGTAGTGCACCAGCGTCATCATGTGGCATTTTAAACGCGCTTGTCGATAACTCCTGTCATGAGTAATGATATCAGTAGTGTTCATTTCTGACGGATCAAATCATGAAAGGTTAAATACGCCCTGATGTTAAGCACAAAAAAACCCAGCAATGATATTAAGATCACTACTGGGTTGGAGGAAATAACAACTATGTTGTGCTGACTTAGAAAGTCTTATTTATCATTCATAGCAAGGTAGATATTACGATCTGATGCGGATGCGTCATCCACGTATTTTGAATCGCGCCATGTCGTATAAGCATAGACACCACTGTATGGGCTGATGCTGTTCTGACGGAAATCAGAAATCCAATTTTCGCCATCAAATATTTGGATATGGCCATGCGGGCGCTTTGATGAGCGATCATAGACAATAACATCACCTACTTGGGTTGGCATATCATTACTGATTTTGCTAAAACCTGCTTTATCAAGCGTGCCACGAGTGGCGTACTGATAGGCTGAAGGATTGGGTGTAAATTCATAACCAGCTGATTGTAGTGCTTTACGTACGTAACGGGCACAATATCCAGAGCTGCCAGATAAAGCCACTTTTGAGGCGCGAGCAGCAGCGATAGCGGGGGCTGAATTGCTGTCAGGAACCTTATTGACTTGCTGCTGTTGTTTTTCAGCGTATAAGCGGCTGTTTAATGATGAAAGCTGATTCTCTTTTTGCTTGGCCTGCGCACTTAGGTTGCTAATTGCTTGACTAATTTCATCATTATTAGAAACATAAGCACCACTTTTGGTGCTATAGATGTTTTTTGATGAACCGTAGTTTGATGCCACAGAAGTATTGGTGATGGTATTATTTGTTTGAGAGATTGTGATAGCAGCACCACTCGTTTGTGCTATGCCCATACCCAGTACTGACAAAATCAATAAAGCCTGTTTCATAAATCTAATACCTACGGTTAATTCAAAATCGTCTGTTATCAACAACAGCGCAGTCAATTAAATCTCAACAACACAAGTATATATACGTCATAGTGACTGATACTTCTGCTGCATATTATTCATATAAAAAATAATTATTGGCGATCACAGCTCATTGAAGTCTTACGAAGCTGTTACAAATCAAGCTGCTGACCAAAACACAAAGCCGACTTTAGCATAGGCTGTTTAGCCTGTCATCACCCTTAAAAACCCCAAAAATACTTTTTTGATGTTGAAAAAATTGCTAATATCCCACATTTTACAATGTAAGTTTGTGTAACATGTACAGAATATAGCTGACTAGATTGACCACAATTTCTACTGTTTTATAAGCAAAAAAACGTCTGAGGGTTAAATCTATAATTTAGATTTAACCCTCAGACGTTTTTCTATTGGATGAAGTAATTACCCTATATAGGGTCTAACTAATTATTAAGATAATATAATAATTTATAATATTAATATAGATGCTAATTCCCTACTAGCTTATGTAATATTACGTAATTGTTTCGATACATCCTGTATATTCTTGTATTAACCCTTAGTCATTTATCTATTTTAAGGGTTAATAACCGATAAATTCGCTTACATTGTCATCAAAAGTTACAAATTCAAAGTTATTTTTAATTTTAAAGTCGCAATAGCTAATGAATTTTTTGATGAAGAATCATTTTATAAGCAATAGAACAGTCTTATACCTACCTCATTTACTTTTAACGCTAACACTATAATCAAAGTATTCTTAACTGCTAACACACTATAATTGCTGCTCTACCGATTCAATATCAGCATAAACTTGGGTTGTCCCGTCTTTATTGAGCTGCATAACCTGATAGGGCATGAATTTATTTTGATACTCCATACCTGGGCTACCAATAGGCATGCCAGGTACGGCAAGACCCATAGCTTGTACTGGCGGATTTTCTAAAAACTGCGCCATATATTTAGCGGGTACATGACCTTCAAAGACGTAACCATCCGTAGTGACTACAGTATGGCAAGAACGCATTTCATTTGGAACGCTGTAGCGCTCTTTAAATACGGCTAAGTCCGCAACATCTTGCGCGGTTGCACTTAGACCATTATCTTCTGCATGACTTATCCATTCTTTACAGCAGCCGCAATTGGCATCTTTATAGACAGTGGCTGATACGTTTTTTAGTAAGTCTGGTTTACTTACTGATGTCATCATAGAATTATTTATAACGTTTGGTTCAGCTGTCTTTGGAACAGCCAAAACATCTTCAGTTGATGCCGATGTTGTGCTTGCATCAGATACGCCACTACTCGGTTGGCTACAAGCAAATAGTGATGAGGCGGCAAGTAATACTAACGTACTACGCAACCCCTTAGACAGATAACGATTGAATATAAGACTGGATTTTATTTTTAAGGGGGTCATAGTGCTCTCTCATGTACTGTAGATATTGTGAGCTATAGAAGGTCAAGTAACACTTCATATCGTTTGGTAATGTAGCATAATAACCCATCAAACGGAGTACGTAAATTTATCCATTGAGCAGTGCGGACTGGTATCATAAGCAGTTTTCATTTTGAAATGCTGCCTGTAGTATTAACAGGTCTATCCGAGTTTTGGATTTTGACTAAAAATTCAAAACTCATAATTTTGGATAATTTGCGATGCGCCTGTCTACTATTAATCTACAAAAGCGTTTGAGTACTCACTCAAATCAATTACCGCTATGGTTTACGCTAGTAGCAGCATGGCTTGCAGGGGCTATTTTTTTATTTGCGCTAGCGCCTCATGGGTTCTGGCCGCTAGCAATAGTGTCACCAGCGATTTTATATGCGCTGTTGGTACCAAATATGAGTGGTCGTCGCGCTTTTATTATCGGTGAAGCTTACGGTATGGGGCTATGGTGCGTCGGCGGCTTTTGGCTCTATACTGCCATCCATGATTATAGCGATACTCCAACGTGGCTCGCATTGATTATGATTGGATTGATGGGTCTCGGTATGGGACTGTTTCATGGATTTTTAGCACTAGTCTTTAACCGTATGGTAGGCAAACAACCCTTTTCATTTGCTGCTCTTTGGGTGCTACAAGAATGGTTAAAAACTTGGTTATTCACAGGCTTTCCGTGGCTATTTGTTGGTTATGCATTTACTGAAGAGTATTGGTTATCGTCCTTAGCACCCGTTGCTGGTGTTTTTGCCGTCTCTTTTGTTGCCATACTATTGGCTGCAAGTTTAGTAGAGCTACTGCTTCGACGCAGTAGTTATGCCGTCGTTTCTGTACTGTTATTAGCCATTAGCACATCATTATGGCTGGTCAATCCGCAATGGACAAAACCTAAGGGCACACCTGATCTGTCAGTGTCATTGATTCAAGGTAATATTTCACAAGATATAAAGTGGCTGACGCAATATCAAGTAGAAACGCTAAAGATTTATGCGAAGTTAACGCGCACTGAGTGGGGACGTGATGTGGTGGTGTGGCCTGAATCATCTATTCCGATGTTTCAGGATGAGGCTGCGGGCTTTATTAGTGAAATGATAGAAATGGCCAATGCGACCAATACGACATGGATAACTGGTATCCCTTATAAGGATAAAGCGGCATTCAATGCCAGTACGGATAAGTATCCCCCATTTTACAATAGCGTGATTGCTCGAGGTGTAGAAGCGGAAGGCCTATACAAGAAGCAGCGTCTAGTGCCTTTTGGAGAGTATATTCCATTTGAAGGCGTGCTCGATATTTTCCCAAGTTTGGCCGGTAGTCAGGATATTAAGAGCTATAGTCGTGGTAGTGATCAGCAGTCACCGCTAAAGGTGCGTGAACACAATATAGGGACGGCTATCTGTTATGAGGTAGCTTATCCAGATACCACGCGTAAAAATGCCATCGATACTGACTTTTTGTTGACCGTCTCTAACGATGCCTGGTTTGGCACTTCAGCAGGACCATTGCAACATTTGCAAATGGTACAAATGCGCGCGCTTGAGAACGGGCGCTGGTTTATTCGAGCGACCAATACTGGTGTTACCGCTATCATTAACCATAAAGGTCGTATTGTAAAACGCGCACCGCAGTTTGAGCGTACTGTACTACGTGGTGAGATACAGGCACGGGTTGGTAACACGCCCTTTATGCTTATGGGAAATTATCCTATCTTGATAATAATAACCCTGTTATTACTAATAAGCTATTTTGGCAAAGGTCTAACCACACTTAGAAGACGAGGGTAATAGTAAACTTAATCATAATAATTTAATCAGCGTAAGTTTTTTATTTTTTCTAGGTAACGTCCTAACGCACGTAAATATAAAAGTTTTAAACTATTGATCACATAAGAACTGATTGAAAAAATTATGTTGACATAAGGCACGCGCCTCATACTTAAAAAGAGATAGCTATATACGGTCTATCATCTTTTAGTTGATACTTTCATTTAATGCACGCGATTTTTGATTGTCATCTGCCTTAGTACCAAATTCAATAGTTGCATGTTGTATATTCTGATGCGCCAAATCTTCCTTGATGTTTTCTTTCATAGTAATAGTCTCTTCAAACGTTATATCGGTCTTCGGTACAATATGAACTGTAAGAGCATTCTCAGTGGTACTCAAAGCCCAGATATGTAAATGATGAAAGTTTTGAATAAAATTATAGCTCTCTAAGATAGCAGTGATTTTACTGAGATCAACATTTTGAGGTACTCCGTCGATAGCAAGCTTGATACTCTCTTTTAGTAGACCCCAAGTCGATAACAGTATAACGACTGAAATAATCAAGCTAACTAGAGGATCAACGATATTCCAACTTGTATAGTAAATAATAATGCCCGAGATAACGACACCTACAGAGACCAATGCATCTACCATTAGATGCAAGAAAGCACCTTTGATATTAATATCGTCTTTTTGACCTTTGTAGAATGCAAAAGCAGAAACAGTATTTATAAATACACCTATTAGAGCTGTAATAATAATAACTTTTCCTGCAACTTCCGGTATCGTATCAAATCGACCCAAGGCCTCATACGCAATACCTATAACGATTGTAACTAACAATATGGCGTTAATAAGAGACGCCATTATAGAAGCTTTTTTGTAGCCATAGGTATAAAGCGTAGTAGATGCTTTCTGTGCTAATTTCATTCCAATTAACGAGATTATTAAACTGGCAACATCACTTAAGTTGTGGCTAGCGTCTGCGATTAAAGCTAATGAATTAGTTGAATAGCCCACTATAAACTCGATGAGCGTAAATGCAGAATTTAGACCAATCCCAATATAAAAAGCTTTATTCATATTTTTAGGGTCTGGAGCTTGATGACTGTGGTTATCTGAATTACTCATAATTTACCCTTGTTTAGGTTGCTGCATTTTATTAAAGGTAGAAAATAAGTTTATTGCATATTTTCTATATTGCACAGTCAATATTGCTCTAATACCGTAGACCCACTTATTTTTATCAATAAACTGAGCCACAACTTGATTGTGTGTCCTATCTCTCCTTGGGCGAAAAAAGCGGATTTTACTGTAATCTAACTGGCTTACGTAAGCTTCTTGTTCTCATGTTCAAGCTCTTTAGTATGTGTAGCTTAGTCTTGAATGTTGGTTAGTATAGTTTCATTAGTGTGCTTTTTATGACATGACCACATAAAGGTGTAATCGTTTAATGCTTCAATCAGCATACGAACGGCGCGTTCTTTAATCTCAGGAGTGTAGGTTTGTCTTTTCATTATCGTATTCTCTCAGAAAGATGATTTACCGCTTCTTAACAGCGCGTGTAAAACCTTGCATCTGACGACTAAGCCGGTCTTCATAGTAAACTATCCCAGTATTGTCAGAAACTTAACGTCTTGTGAGGATGTACTAAGTGCTAACTTCAAAATGGTTGAAATACCTACGCTAAATGACGACAAAAAAAGCCTAAGCAATCTAATGAAAAAGTAGATAATAAAAACCCAATCTACATGACAAACAAAAAAATGCCTCTAGGAGTTGACTCCTAGAGGCATTTAGTTTTAAATATAGCTAACGGTTACAGCGTGTTGACGCACACTGTAACGAACAAATAAGCACACAGACTGCGTTATTTGAACAGCATCAAATGCCCGTTTAGGGTCATTTTATCCAAAATCTGCTTTCATATCAACCTTATTCACTATACATTTTAAAAACTGCTTGTTCGCTCGTTACATCCTCGTGCTGCTCTCTCTGTACCCGTTACCCGTCAAATGGGTGGCAGGCCTCGGCGACGACTGCGTTTGGCACAAGGGTGAGCTCCCTACAGGGGTTACTAGACAAAGGATCAGAGCAACGCAATGAGTGGTTACTCATGCATATCGTAGCGGTATATTGGGTTTAGGCCCTTGCTAGCGTATGACAGCATAGTAGCGGTTAAGAGCGTGTCTAGGCGGTGCTATCAGCCGTAATCTTAACAGCCGTAGCTTGATACAGTGATACGGCCTTGATGATGCGATGGGCGATGAAGTCGGCATGACTAATCACATCAAATCTAAGGAATGCACTAAAGGGTTCATGAGTATGACAAAAATACTCATAAATGCTTTAGGGTGAGTGTTCCTTGAAATCTGCTCAAGGCTTCAAAATCAGCATAAATTTACTTAGGCTAACTTAAGTAGTATATAGCCCACTAGGCTATATACTATAGGACCCTGGAAAAATTTAGAATAATTATTATATGAAAGTTACTTATTCAGTGAGTCAATATTGTCATGGCTGATTCATGAGTTTAGTGTGAATAGAATGAGATCTATGCTTGGGTAAAGTCTCTCCTAAAATCATAACTGTTCTTCATCGTGAAGCCTTGAATACTTTTATCTAATCAGCATCCAAAGCATTATCTTTATTTTGAATAAGTATCAGATCATCTTGAGCTTTCTTGAGTTTATTCTGTAACACAGTCACTTGTTCTTGTTCTGATAGGTAATTGGTTGATAGCTCACTATATTGCTTACCCAATACGCTATGCTCGGCTTCAAGCTTAGCCTGTATTTGAGTCAGCTGCTCATAAAGTCCTGATAGCTTATCACGTTCAGAGGTTACCGCCTTTAGCTCTCCTTTGATCTCTGCGGTAGCAGTTTGTATCTCATTGCGTTCAGCTGTGACCGTCTTTAGCTCTGACTTAGTGGCTTTAAGTTCCGCCTTTAAACGTGCAATCTCTGCTTTATCGCTATCAGCTGTAGCTTTAAGCGTGGCTACCTCACCAAGACTACTAGTAAGCTCTACAGATTGCTTATCTAATGCGCTACGTGTCTCTACAAGCTGTGATTGTGCTGTTTCTGCTTTAGTTCGTTCAAGCTCTAATTGATGCTTAGTATCTGATAGCGTCTGTTTGGTAGCATCATGGTCAGCTGTGGCTTGCTGAGCCGCTTTAGTTGCTGTCTCCGCAGTAGTGGCCACTTCGTCCAGCTGCTGTAGTAGATCTGCTTGTTCACCCTCTAAGGTTTTAACTGCTTCTTGCGCTTCGTCCGTCTCTGCTTGTGCCTTAACCTTAACCACCTCTAGAGCTTCACGCTCCTTAGACAGCCTATCGTTCGCCATATCAATAGCTGTCTGCCACATATCAGCGCCAAGCGTGTGCAAGCGTTCAGTGATACCGCTAGGTAAATCCACTTGTTGCAGCTCTTGCTCTTCCTGCTGTTCTCGCTTCCAACTCTGCATCGCATCACTAATGGTAGTGAATGAGCCACCGCCTAGCGCCTTACGCACCTCTGCCAGTGTCGGCTTTATCCCTTGCTCCTGTAATCGGTCAGCTGCTGCATGAATATCTTGTGTGGTGAGTGCCATGATTTTGTATTCCTTGATAGTGCATTGTAGTATGTTGTATATAGTATAATACAATATACAACATACTACAATGCAAGGTGTAAAAAAACCCCAAGTCGTCTTGAGGTTATAACTTGTTGGCTAAGACTTAATGATCAGTTAGGTATTCTTCTAGGGCATCATTGATCATGTCCTGATAGTTACCGCCTGTCTGCTTGGCTCTGTCCTTAAACTTAGCAAGAATGCTTGGGCTGATAACACTGGCTTCTGTAGTAAGCGTTTGTGGTTTGATACTGCCACGGATCGCGCCTGACCAGTCGGTGATTTCTGGAATGTCCGATAGATCAATGTCGTCATCGCTAAGCGTTGCTAAGTACTCTAAGTCCGCTTGCTGCTTAGCCGTTAATGGCGGCAACTTATCTATGTGATAACTAACCTTGTTCATATTGTCTCCTTTCAATCTTTGTGGCACGCCTGGCAGAGATAATGCGTATAACCTCAGGCCATAGATTTCAAACACTGCAAAAGCATTGGCCTTTGACTCTTAAGTAAGCCATATATCATAATTGGTAGTAAACATAGTAATTACTTACCTTGACTGACTTTTGGTAAGTAGCTCTCAAGCGCTTTGTTTGGCTTGTTAAAGCTTTCAGGCTCCCGCTGTATGATGTTAATCATTTCACGCTTAAAACTATCAGTACTCATTTTACCGTCATAGCTTAAACCTGGGTGATCGTTATAGTCGTTCATAAACTGCACATTATCAACAATTGATTTGATCTTATCTTCTGACAATTTACCGTCTTTACCAGCAATTTTATCTAATAACTTTTTGTGAAATTTGAGCTTTAAGCCTTTATAGCCCTTCCCTCTTGCTTTTTTTTGATACTCTACACTGACTTTATAATTCGTATTTTCATTTATATCGTTGATAGCTGTTTCAATAACATATCTTCGCAACTCACTAAATTGCTTATACTTATCTTTAACACACATTACGTGTTTAAACTCTTCTATCGTAAACTCTTTGCTGTACTGGTATTGATTAACCCACATTACCACCAATTCATACATTTTTATTGAATGAATACTCGATAACTCACCTATTTCTAATAGCTTGTATTTAGTGAAATTAGCTTTAAGTTGCGTCAAATATGGCAGTATTTTATTTGCGAATGATAATACGACTTCTCCGTTATCCGGATCATAAACAATACTACTAACAAGCCTTGTTTGAAGCGTTTTATTCTCGGGCAAGCTCATAACAATATCGACGTCATATAAACGTTTGCTTGCGTTCTCTATGTCACGATAAACATTCTGTTCGTTCTTAGACTTCTTACCAAAAAACAATGATTTAATATCATCAACTGTTACTTTATATTCTGTGTCTTGCGTGACATTTGGTGCATCAGGCCTACTGTCAATTTGACTGATACAAGCAAGCATGAGCTCTTTATCCGTCTTTTGCATTGTGTACGTTGCTAGGATTAAATCATTTGACTGAACAACTAAGTTATTTTCCATTTCAACTCTGCGCCCATAGTTACATTTAACAAGATCTTATCATAAAATAGAGTTATAAAAAGAGTGTTTTTTATTTATCTCTGTTTTCTGCTCATTTACTCTGTTTTCTGCTCATTTACTCTGTTTTCTGCTCATTTACTCTGTTTTCTGCTCATTTACTCTTTTTCTTTCTTGTAAGGTATTGATTTTAACAGGGAAAAATAGCTCTCAAACAGGAATAAACAGGAGTAAACAGGATCAAATAAAAACCCTCAAAGAAACGGGTGATAAATTTTTTTGTGGATAAGTGAAAAATCATCACTTAAACCACGCAGCTTGCCTAAGCAATTTAACCCTGTGTAATGTTTTTTTAAGGATTAGATTAAAGGCTAAATCCTCGACTGGGTGCATTAGTTCTACTCACTTGATGCTGATAGGACTCTAAACCGTCCTGTAGTGCTCTGTGTTGGCTTTCAGAAAGCTTTCCGTCGTATTGCTCGGTAAACGTCTCTAAAGCGGCTTTAAGAGTCTCTGAGTAAGCTTTACGCTGGGTAGTTGGTAATGAGCTCATATCACGAAACGCAAATTTAAACTGCTGACACGTTTTATCTAAGGTATCTGCAAGATGTTCTTTAGCACATTTCCTCGCCTCAGCTGGGTGATTATCATTATCAATATAATCAGTTAACCATTCTGTATAGTTGAATGAGGAGACAACGTCTCGAGTCAGTCTACCAACGTCTCCTGCGCTACCGCCTAGCTTATTGATGATACTAGTTTTAAATGTCGCACGCTTTTGATCAATATCGTCCCTAAAGTCCTCAAAATGCTTAATAAGCGCCAGATACCGCTCTCGTTCAGCTTTAGGATCACGCAAAAGCTTGATAATGGATTTGTTATTTTCAACTAGCGTGTAATCAAAACGTTTGCCCACTTGCTGTAAGTGATCTCTAAACCCTAGCGCTTTATCTTTATCTTCAATACCAAGGCGCTTTGCAAACTCGCTAAGTATCGCAACTTGACGCTTATCAAATTTATCAGGGGCATCCTCTATCGTTTCTCCTTGTGCCCAGCTGATTGCCATTGAATTGTGATGGCGTTGAATTAAACGCATGGCTAAGTGCAGCTTCATACGTTCAGCATACTCAAAGATTCTCTCATCTTTGTGACGGTTTGCTCGAGTGTCTCGATCAACTTGTCTTTGCTGTCGATCAAGTCGAGCAGCTCTTGCTCGTCGTGCTGCGTCATCGAAGGGGTTGGGGGCTGGTCTTGCACTTCGCTCAGTTGCTTTGTTAATTTCAATATTTGACTTTCCGATAGCTTCAGTGATTCCCTCAATTGCTTGTTTTGTGTCGTCAATTCTTTGTGTGAGCTTGTTATTTGCTTGTGCTGTGCCATTAATTCTTTGTTTTGTGTCATCACATCGCTTTGGTAGGTTTTCGCATCGTTTAGCTGCCCAAGCAATGCCTGATTTTGCCTCTTCAACGCATCGTTTTGTGTCGTCAACTCGAATTGCCGTTCTATTATTTTGTTCTGTGCAGTACGTAATGTGAGGTTCTGAGCTTCCAGAGAGGTGTTTTGCAAAATCAGCTCGCTGTTTTGTGCCTCCAATGCTGCCAGGTAGTCTTGCATTTTTCTCAGTTGCCCAAGCAAGTCCTTTTCTAAGTGCGCTAATTCGTCGCTCATTGTCTGCTTCCTGTTTGATATGGTTGTCAGCCACCAATTTATTACGTGCTTTGATGGCGCGGTTGGTGTCTCCTTTTTCGGTCGTGATGCCTCGGCGCTCCATTGCCGTCGCCTCAACGCCCATTTTAATGGTGGGCTGCTGATCAAGCCCCTGATCCTTATAACTGCGCGCATCCATCAATGGCAGATGATGCTGCGCCAACACTTTATTGGCGGTATCTACCCACATCTCCCGAACACGCTTAATCTCTTGCATCGATGACGGCAGATCATGCGCCTTACGTTTTTTGTTGGACCACTCAAACGGGGTCTTAAGCTTTGGATCAAACGCCAAGGTTTTATTCGGTCCAATGGTAGGCGCTCGAGTAGTGACTAAAATATGCGCGTGAAAATTACGGGGATCAGGGTTCTCCTCACCCTCACGCAAATACTTAGAGCTTGGCGGTACATTAGGATCAAAAGGCAATTTCATCACCGGACGATGGATACACACATCAGCAATCACATCCATATCGTCGCAAAGCTTTTGGGCAAAGTTGATGGCCAGCTGATGCCGATCATATTCGTCTAACTCATACGGCAAATTAATCAGCCACTCACGCGCCACCCGACTGTCCGAACGTGTCTCTGCCGCTTCAGCGGTATTCCAAAGCGTCTCTCGATCCACACTCACACCCAGCGCCTTTAGCGAAAATGGTAAAACAATATCGCTACTCATAACCCCAGACTTTTTACTATAGTCATGCGTCTTGCCATATTTGGCATCATCAAGCACATCCCCAGCACGATAGGCCGCCGACGCCACAGCTGACTGCCCTGATTTTCGAGAAATCGCCTTTGTCGCAATATGTACCATCGTCATAAAGAGCCACCTGCTATTGTTGCTTTTTTCACACCACCGCTTTTTGTGGTGTGCGGGGTTTGGGGTTTCCCCAACGAAGAAGGATTCAAAATTAAGATAGTAACGAAGTGGATAGATTAAATTTTGAGTCGTTACTTCGCCCTTAGTCAGGGAGACGCCACCATCAAATACTAAAATAATATATCTAAGATGTCTGATGCGGTTGTGTTAAAGCTTACCACAAGCGATTGAATGATAGTGAGGTGCTTGCTATGCTGAGTAAAATTTAATCGATAAGGGTAAATCTGATGTCAGTATCTAATAATAAAGCACCTATGTCTATTTTTGATAGTCAAGACTCTAATGAGCTAAAAGAGCGTCAACGGTTAGAAGAGTTAAAACGCCAAGCTAAGGTTCAGCAGGTGAAGCTGGATAAACGATTAAACAAGCAGAAGATTCTAATGGGGGCATTTTTGGGTCAAGTATTGGCAACTGAAGGTGAAACTGAGCAAATGATTCGAGATTACTTCGCCATTCACTTTCCAGATTTTTTAACAAGGAAATCAGATAAGTTTTTATTCAAAAGTATGATCGAGAGTTTAGGTGGTGATATAGGATTGGGTGAGGAAGAGGATCCATTTTTAGCCAACGTAAAAGAAAATAATAAAGAAGCTACTGATCAAAATACAGGCGTTGAAGGCAGAAATACTGATAGCAATAACCAAACGCAATCTGACTCTCTGGCTAATTATAGAGAACAGGATTCGCTACTAGATGACAATAGTCATGCTACTGGTGGAAGTAATCCAAACTATCATGGGTAATAGGTTATGTTTATTGAAAGCCACAAAGCTGCGCTATCAAGCTTTGATGCAAATATAGAGCCGTATATGGTCGATGGTGTAGTGGCAGATAGTGAAGGCGCTTTATCTGTGATGCTGCCACTTGCAAGAAATACGATAGCCATTAAATTTGCAGAAGATGATCATAGCGTTGCGGAAATGGTAGCTCGTGCATTTACTTTGTTTGAAAACTTCTGCACAAGCGATCAAGCATACGCTTTTTACAATGAGATGATGGAAAATCCAAAATTATATGATCGTGTGATGCAGTTCGTTACTCTGATGCTAATAGCTGATAAGCCATTAGGAACCCTTACCATAAGTAAGGCAGTGGATAAAAAACATGCAAAGCTTTTGAGTGATGTTCGGCTGATTAGTGGAATTTTTGGGTTTTATGATAAAGAGACTAAGGTTTATACAGATGATATCACTTGCATAACTCATCTCAATGGAACAACTAAAGAGCTGACTCTGCCCCCTGAGAAGGTTTTGATGCTGATGAGCTATTACATAAATGGCCAACGTGTATTGACCATGATGCCCTGGTGATGGGTTTAGGTTAAAGTGCAGTTGCACAGGATCATGGATAGTCTTTTACATATCAGCATAAAACTTCTGGATAAAGTCACGAGTCTTGCTCATGAGTCGCTCGTGAAGGGGTTTGCGCTCAAATAGCTTAACTTTATAGTTAGGTAGCGCTTTCACTTCGTTACGGTCAGGTAGCCGCTTGCTAGTCTTATACTTTCTGAGGATCTCTTGCATGACATCGGCTTTCAGATTGTTATCTTTACATAGCTCTTGGTACGCAGCCTCCTTCTCTACGTCCCAAAAGTGTGCAAAAGCCTCCTCTACTGTCTGACCATCTGGCATTTTAGGCATCTGCTCCTTGATGAACTTTTGGATAAGCTCTTGCTTGTCGCGGAAGGTCGGCTCATTCATGATTAAATCGTTCACCTGGGCTTGGTACTGGGCTGCCTTCTCTTCGTTGCCATCGTCTTGCTGCTTATTGGCTTGCTTGAGTAGCTCTAGTATGTAGCCGACATTGATACGATCGCTATGTAGCATTTCAATCTGAAAGTTGATGTCATCGAGTATTGAGGTTTTATCCTGGCTATTCTTGTTCTGGGTGCGAATGTTGCGGTATAGGTCTATATATTTACTGGCAAAATTGGCGAAGTCTTCTTTATTCAGATCTGTATCAGCCTGGTCGTAGTCTACGAAGGTACCTAACTGCTCGTTATAGCGCATCACTTCACGAAAGGCTTTGATAAATGCTAACTGCTCATCTTCAGTCTCTAGTGTATCAACGGCCTTATAATCAGCGCAGATGTCTAAAAGGGTCTTAGCGGCTTGATCGTAGTGCTTTCGTAGCTCATGCATTTCAGGAATGACGGCGATATCTTTCGCTTGCTTGTTGGCAAACAGGGCTAGAGCGTCGTCGGTGTTTTGCTTTAGGTTACGAAAGCAGACGATATTACCAAAGGGCTTTTTATCGTTATAGATACGGTTGGTGCGTGAGAAGGCTTGTACCAGACCATGGTACTTTAGGTTCTTATCCACGTATAGCGTATTTAAGGTTTTGGCGTCGAATCCTGTCAGAAACATGTTCACGACGATCAGAATATCGATCTTGCGCTGTTTTACTTTGGTGGCGATATCACGATAGTAAGGATAGTAGTTCTTGCCTGAATCAAAGTTTGTAGCGAATGTATGATTGTATTGGCCAATGTAGCGATCTAACTTGTCGCGGCTGCTCTCATCAATTTGGGCAGGGGTTTCAAAGCTGGACTCTGCAATGAGCCCATTGTCTTCGAAACTGGCATCGGTCGCTTCGTTGGCCGCATAAGAAAATATCGTAGCAATGGTGAGTGGCTTGAATGTAGGGTCATCGGCTTGCTTTTGCGCTTGAATACGCTCAAAAGCGTCGTAGTACTGCGTGAGTATATCAACGGAGCTGACGCAAAATATGGCGTTAAACTCGCGGCGTTTGGTCTTGGTGTCATGCTTTTCGATGATATAGCGAGCGATATCATCAATGCGTTTAGGGTCGTTATAGACCTCTTGAGTGTCAATGGCGGTGACTTTTTCATCGGCAGCACTGTCGTTTTTGGTGAATTTACCCACATAGTCAATCTGAAAGGGCAGCACGTTTCTGTCACGAATGGCATCCACGATGGTGTAGCGGTGCAAGCACTCATCAAATAGGTAGGCGGTAGTGAGCTTAAGCCCAGCTTTGTTGTGAGCGTTGTCAATCAATATGGGTGTGCCTGTAAAACCGAACATCTGCGATTGTTGAAAAAAGCGTTTGATGTTTCGGTGCGTTTCACCAAATTGGCTGCGGTGACATTCATCAAAGATAAAGACGACTTTTTTGTCTTGTAAGTAGCGGATTTTTTCTTGATGGCGCTCTGATTTGATAGCGCGGTTGAGCTTTTGAATGGTGGTGACGATCAGCTTGTCGTGGGTCTCGCCGAGCTGCTTGACTAAGTTTTTGGTGTTGGTGGTACTGTCTACGCTGCCGTCTTTAAAGGCGTTGAACTCATTGGCGGTTTGGGTGTCCAAATCATTTCTATCGACAACAAACACCACCTTTTCGACATCGGGTAGCCCCATGATGATTTGACTGGCTTTAAATGAGGTCAGCGTTTTGCCTGATCCTGTGGTATGCCAAATATAACCGTTTTTGTCTGAGGCGGTGGCGCGCTCAATTAAGCGCTTGGTGGCATGGACTTGATAGGGTCTGAGCACCATCATGGTCTTGGAGTACTCATAGAGCACGACAAACTGAGCGATCATCTCGGTTAAATGCGTAGGGGTTAAAAACACCTCAGCAAAATCAACGATTTCATTGATCGGTTTGTTGTCGCTGTCCGCCCAGGGAAAGGTAAAATTAAAGTGCTGAGTGCCTTTGGCATAGTAGCGCGTGTTTGCGCCATTACTGATGACGAACAGCTGAACGAACTCAAATAAGCCATGTCCTGCCTTGTAGGCGGCTTTTGAGTAACGCATGGTCTGATGGAATGCCTCGGCAATCTCGATGCCGCCACGGCGCTTAAGCTCGATTTGCACTAGGGGCAAGCCGTTAACCAAGATGGTGACGTCAAAGCGACTGGTGCGCCCGTTTTGGCTGCTGTGGTCAACCATAATCTGATTGCTCAGCTGCCAAATGTTGTCATCAGCGTTTGGCCAAAAAAACTGAATATGGCGTGAGCTGCCATCATCGAATTTGACGTTGAACTTATCGCGCAGCTTTTTGGCACGCTCAAAGGCGCTGCCACTGCCAAGATGACTGATAACTTGCTTCCACTCATCATCAGATAATGGCTGATCCAGCTGATTGGCGCGGACGATTTGCGTCTTTAGGTTGGCAAGGAGTGCCGCCTCGGTGGTAATGGTAACGCGCTCATAACCCAAATCCTGCATTTGCGTCATTAGGCTGTCTTCGAGTTGGTACTCACTTTGCTCAGTCATGTTATACCTTATACAAACATCTGCTGTAATAAGCCTTTTTTCCACGTTTTGGCGTGGTCGATTTGCTCGGCAACGTTATCAATTTTTTGGTCAATAGTGGTTAAAAAGTCAGCGATTTTGGTTTGTTCTTCTTTAGTAGGAATAGAAACAGAGAGGTTGATTAAATCATCCCTAACAAAGCCTTTAATTGATGTTCCTTGATTAAACTCTAGCAACCTTGATGCTTTACTTTTCAGCAAATAAGCTAAAAATACAGGATTATCTTCAAAGGGAGTAAGACTAGTAAAGTCTTGACTTGTACATAGTTGCGAGCTATTAACTGCAACTTTCCCCACACCAACCCTAGAAACAATTAACACGCTGTTTTTAGGAATAATCTTAGTGGCGCTATTATCTATTGCTTCACGAGTAATATAACGCGTTGTCATTACCTCAAATATACTATCTTCCGTTAAGTCGGAACTAGATATCCATGGAATATCACCCTTCCAGTAGGCACTATTTTTTTTCGATGGCGTACCACCACTATTAAAAGTACCTAAACTACCAACTTTTATATCATTCCAACTTGCACTAAACCCTTTAAAGCGCAGTTTTTGGCTAAAAAGCTGCTGCATCATGCCTTTTTTATATTCGCTGAGTAGCTCATGCTTTTGCGTCAGCTCGTCGATTTTGGTATCAACAGCGGATAGGAATGTGGCGATTTTGGTTTGTTCTGCTATATTAGGAAAGTTGAAAGGAAATGCTAAGACATCGCCCTTAGTAATGTTGGGGTCTTTGCGGCTACTAGCTGCAAAACTTTTCCATAACTTCACATTATGATTTAAATAATCTAAAAGAAATCGCGAATCTATATTCTCGTTAGGATATATTGCCGATAATGCTTGGTTGCATGTAGCTTCATTTGCCAACAATCCTGTGCGACCAATTTGATTAAAGCCCCCATACATAGCAACAAAAACAGTTCCTTTAGGAAGCATTTTTACGGAAGTGCTTTTCAAAGCAACCTTAGAAATCTGTTCTTCCGTATGTGTAATGACAGCATTGTTCAGGTCTGTCGTTTTGACCCAAGGAATATTTGCATTTTTGAAAAATTCCTTATTACTTCTTAAAGGTGTAGCACCTGAAGTAACTTCAAAAACCTCACCTATTTTTGAGGCTAACCAACTTCCCTCAAACTCTTTAAACCGCAATTTTGGCGTTGCCATCACATTACATCCTTATCTTGTATCACCAGTAGATTCATCACCAGACGGATGAGCACCTCTTTTTGAGTGGGGTCTGATTCGGCGATCAGCAGTGTGAGCGCTGCAAGCCCCGTATCATTGATGATGGCAGTACCCTCATCATTGAATAAGCGGTTATTACGGTATAAAAAATCAACAAATAAGAACGCTGCACTGCGCTTGTTACCATCAGCAAAAGGATGGTTTTTGACGACAAAATATAACAGATGCGCCGCCTTGGATTCGATACTGGGGTAAACTTCCTCACCAAACGCCGTTTGTTGAATATTACCCAATATGGCAGCCAGTCCATCACCGCGAGGCTTAGCAAATAGCTCTGTGGCCTCTTTTTTATCCATCAGGGTTGATTTGAGCTGATTCAGTGCCTGCATGGCACTTGGTGCGTCTAAAACCTCGCCGCCTGGTTGCCCCACAGGCTCATGCAACAAACCCTCATCGTAGCGCTGCAACCATAAAAAAGTTTGGGTGTAGCGGCTGATGATCTCGACCAAACCTAGTGCGCTGTCTTTGCTATGCTGCTCAGATTGAGCCGTTTTTTTGATTAAGGCGATGGCTTGCTCAAGCTCAGCGGTGTTTTGCTGCAAACGCTGTTGATTAATGCTAAAGCCTTGGATGAGATGCTCTTTTAAGATGCGCGTTGCCCATTTGCGAAACATCACGCCTTGCTTGGATTTGATGCGATAACCCACGCTGATAATGACGTCCAAATCATATAAGGTCACGGGTTTGTCAGAAAAAGCAATTTGCACTTTTTGCAAATTGCTTTTTAGATCCACCTCTTCATCACCAATCGCGTTATTGATATGGCGTGAAATCACTGAAACATCACGGCCAAACAGATCACTCATTTGGGCTTGGCTTAGCCATACCGTGTCTTGCTCAACATTCACTTCAAGGCTGACTTGGTTGTCTACTTGATATAGCTGGATTTGACTGTCTACGGTGCTCATGACCCTACCTTAAAGGGCGAATCAATGCCCAGCTCTTCACAAAAACCGTTGATGGTAGCGTCCGTTTCTTGGCTCTTTTTTTCTAAATCTTGCAGCGCTTTGGCAACGGCTGCGAGATCCACGTCAGGCTCAGCCTCAAACGTGTCTACGTAGCGCGGAATATTGAGATTATAGTCATTATCATGAATGTCCTTTAAAGACGCGACATGGGCAAATTTATCGACGTTTTCACGGGCTTGATAGGTCTTGATGATGGTATCGATATGCTCCGGCAGTAGCATATTTTGATTTTTTTGTTTATCAAAGCAGTCACTGGCATCGATAAAGAAGACGTCTTTATCATGCTTACGGTTCTTTTTAAATACTAAAATAGAGGTTGGAATACTGGTGCCGTAGAATATATTGGCAGGCAGTCCAATCACTGCGTCTAAGGCGTTGAGGTTTTTGATGATGTATTCACGAATATCGCCCTCACTTGAACCGCGAAACAGGACGCCATGCGGCAATACCACTGCCATTGTGCCATTATCATCTAAGTGATGTAGCATATGCTGGACAAAGGCCATGTCGGCTTTGGTCTTGGGCGCAAGTTTGCCATAGTCTGAAAAACGCTCATCTTGAAGCAACAAGGGATCAGCTGACCACTTCGCAGAGAAAGGCGGATTGGCCACAATGGCATCAAAGCGCATTCCGACGTGCTGCGGACGCTTGAGCGTGTCTTCTTGCTTGATATCAAACTTGGTGAAGTTCACGTCATGCAAAATCATGTTCATGCGTGCTAGGTTATAGGTGGTGCGGTTCATTTCTTGACCGTAGATTCTATCTACGTCATTCGCCTCACGCTTGACGCGCAGCAGCAAAGAACCCGAGCCACACGTTGGGTCATAGACTGAGCTTATGGTGTCCTTGCCACTGGTGACGATCTTGGCAAGTAACGTGGATACCATCTGCGGCGTGTAAAACTCTCCCGCTTTTTTGCCTGCGCCACTGGCAAACTCACCGATCAGATACTCATAAGCATCACCTAGCACATCGCTTTCGGTGTTACTCAGATCAAAATCAATGGCATCTAGGTGGCTTAGCACTTTGACGATCAGCTCATTGCGGTCATCAGGGCTGTTTCCAAGCTTGGTTGAGGTAAGATCTATGTCTTCAAATAGGTTAGCAAAATCTTCTTCTGAGTCTGTGCCTAATGTGCCCTGCTCGATGGCCTTTAGCGTATCAGCCAAATCATCAAGGATGAATGCCTGGTCTTGTTTGCCGCGTTTGGCCAGTTGATGAAACAGCTGATTGGGTGCAAGCGCGTAGCCAATCTCATCAATGGCGTTTTCTTTGACTTCCTCGATATATTCAAGATGCTCAGGATTACTGGTGTCAAAATTTGCAAAGTTATCGAAGCCTTCGCCTTCTTCAGCCAAGATATTATTGGCAAAGCGGATGAATTTATCAGATAAGTATTTATAAAAAATAAACCCTAATATGTAGTCCCGAAACTCATCTGCACCCATCTTACCGCGTAGGTCGTTGGCAATATTCCAAAGCTGCTTTTTTAGCTGTTGAAGCTGTTGTGATTGACTCATGATTATCCTAAATTAACATCGTTAGGTGTATAGGTGTATAGGTGTATAGGTGTATAGGTGTATAGGTGTATAGGTGTATAGGTGTATAGGTGTATAGGTGTATATACACCCACAATAAATTCTTAAAAATCAATGCTATGGATGGGCATCAACGCTCATTCAGCCGTGACTCAATCATCTCAGTGAGTAGCTTAGTGACGGTTGTGCGATTATCAAGGACGTATTGTTTAAGCTCAAAGTAGGTATCTTCATCAAGATTGAAATTGACTCGTGTGCTCTTTTTAGGCTTATCAGTGACGTCAGACAACTCAAGCGCGTCTTTTTTATCTTTACTTGGGCGGCCAGCTTTCATAACTCTACTTCCTCATCAAAAAACGTTTTAACCTCGTTGACCAGTTGCGTGATCTCAGTCACGGCACTGCTCTTAGCAGATTCTGTCTCAAATACCGTTTTACCCACCGAAGCGCTATTTGGATAGCTAACGCGCTGCACAATTCTGGCATCAAGAACGGGCAGATTATAATCTTGTAGCACTGCGGCAACTTCTTTGCCGATGTTAGTGTTTTGGATCGCACGAGAGACCACAAAAGCGGCTTTGAGCTTACCATCGGTCATCTCGATGCGCTGCTGCACCAAATCAACCAAATCACTGGTCGCCCACACATCATAGGGGCTTGGCTGTACGGGTATCAACACAAAGTCAGCGGCTTTTATGGCAGATAGTGCCAAATTGGTCGCTTGCGGTGAGCCATCAATTACGACGAACTCTTTATCAGAAACATTTTTTAAATCCTTATCAAGCGTTGGCCTATCAAGGCCGATAACAGGAACAGGATTGTCTTCATCAACGGCTCTCCAATCGCGAGCACTGCCTTGCTGATCACTATCAACGAGTAGCACACTATGACCCTGAAGTTGTAGCCCACGTGCCAAATGCGTGGCTATCGTGGTCTTGCCGCTGCCGCCTTTTTGGTTCAGTACTGCGATTACTTTCATGGTAAAGGCCTTATAATGATTATATATTCATAAACTCAAATGAGTAAGTACTCATATAAGTATATTATCGCAAAGGGCTAGTAAGCACAACTGAAAGTATTGAGCTTATTAGTATTGGACAGGTCTTGCTATTAAACCGATATGACACGTAGTAAAATGCACTGCTTAATAGCACTATGCGTGTCTAGCGAATAATTTGTATGCTAGTAGCACTATATTTGAAATAGGAGACGATCATGATTAAGTGTCATTTATCAACAATAATGGGTGAAAAGCGCCTTAAAATTGCAGATGTTGCAAGAGAAACTTCTATCAACAGAGGCACAATCACGCGTATGTATCATGAAGAAGCCACTCGAGTAGATTTAGAAGTGATTGAAAAGCTATGCCGCTATTTTGAAATTGAGGTAGGCGACCTATATGAGCTTGTTGACAATCCAGAAATATAACTTCTAAAAATACAAAATAATCTACAGTAGGTTATTTTATCTTGCAATGAGTCAAAATGCGTGTATAATTTTACCTGTAGCAGGACATTTAGTTAATTAAAAAATCTAATTAACCTACAGGAGGTTATTATGTATACGTCAGCGCAGCAACCAACAACGTCATCTTGGTTTGATCACAATGTGAAGGTTTTAACCAAGCAACTTATTGAAAACTTACAAATACAGCAAGGTTCACAGCTGGCCAAAATATTGGGCGTGAATCCGATTTTCTATAATGATGAGGCGCTTCATGTATGGGTACAGCGCCAGATAGATGAGGGGTTAATCGTTGATGATGAGGCGATTGGTGTGCTTGAGGCGGCGTTTATTGATTTAATGAATGCTAAAGAAGCTGTATAAATACTTGATTAAAAGAACGAGCAAAGTTTAGCTGATCAAACTAGTAGCTAAACTTTACTCATGTTTTTACACATTATTTTAAAACTTGAAATAAATGAAAAGGCTTTGTGCTTTCAGCAAGTTGAAATAGCAATGGAGTTATATCAGCTTTTCTAAGATTAATTTTTTTAGCAATATCGTCTAGGCTCATTCCTTCTGAAGTTAACTCACTAGTTATTGTATTGAGTACTTGGGAAGTCTCTCTATCCATTGGATAAGGCTCTGACTTACGATAATTATATTTTGCTATTTCTGGGCAGAGCACTCTTGTATAAACCCACTCACTTATGAACCCTAGCTTATGCATTCTATATGCCAGTGCTACTAAAGATACGCCGAACACTTTTTTCAGCTCAATAAGATTGTTGATGGTAGGATTTACATGTCTATATTCCATTAATGCAACTTCGGGCATCAAGAACGCAGATGCAAACTCATCTGCACATCTTTCGACTACTTTTGAATCCAAGTCTTCATCAAGTGATTTACTAAAACTTTCAGACATTTTCATACTGTATATGTCTCTAACTAAATGACCTAGTTCGTGACATGCATCAAAACGACTTCTCTCCATAGTTTTTTGGTTATTAAGAAAGATAAAAGGTGTGTCATCATACCAAACGCTAAAAGCATCAATATATTCCGATTTTACAAAAATAGAAAAAATACGTATACCTTTTGACTCTAATAGAGCAATTAAGTTCCCAATAGGTTTATCACCCAGGCCCCAGTCGTAACGGAGCGAATTAGCCGCTTCTTCAGGAGATAGATGAGATAAATCAGGAAGTTCTGATTGAACAAGTTCAAACTCCTCTTCAAACCAATCATTAAGCATAAAGCCAGTAATGCCATAAGTTAAAGCTTCGGCTTTGACTTTCTTAGTCATTCTAGAACGAGATCTAAAACTAACACTATGTTCATCAATGATTGGTAAGTCACTACCTTTAAAAAAATCGATAGGGAAGCTTAGCACCCTTGAAATATCAACTAAATTAGGCTCAGTATTTCCTTTTAGATAATTTGTTAATGTTCTAGGAGTAATATCTAGCTTTTCTGCTAATTCAGCTTTGCTCACAGCTCGCCTATCGATTGCAAACTGTAATCGATTTGGATTAAACATATATTAGCCTTGAATTGATTAAGCTTTTTTCTTACGCTTGACAGGAACTACTCCTACCTCAACTTTTTCTTTCATACGCGGTGTTGTAGGAATGTTGAACTTAACATCAGGGATTTTGATCCGCGTACCCCAGTCATTGATCTTACCTTTTGCAAATGATTTTGGCTGCGAAAGCTCTAATCTCATTAACTCACCAAATCGGTAATGAAGTAAAGTCCAAATGGTCGTTCCTTTATCAGAGTTTAATAGCGGATAAATATCATCTTTAAGGGTATTTCCCTTAATTGATCTATTGCTTACGTTTCCATCTCGTAAACCTACATACTTGTTACCTGCAAAAACACGAATTGCATGCTCCTTACACGGCGATATTACATATGCAACCCCACCTTTACCATCAACTTTAGTCCAACCAAGAGCACATAGTTTTTCTCTAAGAAAACCTGTAATGTGAAATTGCCACATTGCTAACGGAGCATTAGCTGGAAAAGAGCTTCCAACATGTTGAGTTTTTTCATTAGCGGCCAGAATCACCTCGTAAACTAGTTGAGTTGTAAGACTGGGGTGAATGGCAGCAAGAGCGCTAACGACCTCAGAATTTTCATCAATAAATTTGTCTGAAATAGCATCAAACGATGGTTGTAAAGAGAACATGGCATTTCCGATATATTATCATCAATTTGATGTATAATAATCGGAAATTCCATGTAAGTAAATAGCTAAGCGTCAATAAGATAAATAGAGCGAATTAAGTTCAGTTGCGTTGAGTATTTAGCATAGTTATTCTTATAGCCATAAGGATGGCACCCTAGTGAGGACTTGAATCTTTGGCTGTGAGCTAATGGTATTAAGGTTTCAACTTGCTGAGATAGCCACAGTGTACTTCATGATGTACTTACCATAGATATTCTATCTATGATCGGTGCGCTAGTGAGGACTTGAAGAGACCATCCCAGATTCTGTGTAACTGACGTTTAGATTAAATACTTACACAAAATTTAGGAAGGTCTCCCAGATTCTTATCAAAGACTTCATCATCTATTATTCGCCAAACGGCAACTTGCTGATGGTCTTTGGTGGTGACTAGAT
>NZ_MRYC01000025.1:0-42367 GCF_001921765.1 Psychrobacter sp. C 20.9
GGGCTGATGCTAAAATTGCCCCATACTGCGTTACAAATCTCGCTAAGGCATCTGCATTATCGTCGCTTTGTGCCTTGTCTGGAACAATTTTAGCGATCAGCAGTGCCTATTTGCGAATGTTCAACACGCCCTAAAGGTTTTACTCAATGCAAATTTTTGACCTTAGTCTTTTCTTTGTGTATATAAGAATAAAACGTTCTTAAGTATCACTGGACAAAAATGCCGGCAAAAAGGTTTCGCTGATAAGTAATGAACGGCCATACCAGTCATAGCGCGTTTGCCGTTGCCAGCCCTCGCTCGTCTGTCGCACAAATCGCTGATTTGGCACTGTGCGCCGACGTTTAAATAACACATAACCGATGGGCGTACCTTTTAGCTGCTGCAAGCGTCGCGCGTTACCTTTTAGGCTTGATAGCGGAAAGATGCTTTGCGCACCGACCCATGGCTGCTCGTCATTGCCGTATAGCTGTACTTCACGTATCCACGCCAGCAGTGGACGATTTAGCGCTGAGCCTTGCAGACCCAGTTGTTGCTTTTGTTGCAGCATCAATAGCCGATAACCCTCAAAGCTACGCTCCACTCGTAACGGCTGCCCTGCCTTCTCTTCTAGCATGGCTGTGAGCGAACCTTCAGCATTGAGCCACGATACGAGTTCAATAGGAGGCAGAGAGGTAGCAATACTAGCAATAGAGTTTGTGGACATAGTTAACGGCTAATCGTGAAATGTGTAAAGTAAATGCCTGCAGGCTATTATTAATGGTTGGCATTAATGGTGTATATCAATGAAGCGTATCAAAGGCTGGCATATTGTCCGCATTAAATGGTAGTGCCTCATGGGCTTGCTTGCGATATTGTGCCATATGCATCCGATCTCTGGCACAAAAATCGCCAATCGCAGGGACAAAACGCGGATCATAAATACGGTGAAGCGAGTGCGTGGTCGTTGGGATAAATCCACGAACCAGCTTATGCTCCCCTTGCGTGCCTGGATCAAAGCACGCTAGCCCTTGCTCGATGGCAAACTCAATGCCTTGGTAATAGCACAGCTCAAAATGCAAACTGTCATACTCACCAAGCGCACCCCAGTATCGACCGTACAAGGTTGCACTATTATCAACATCATTAGCATCGCCATCAATACTGTCGTTGTCGCTATTACTGACAGGTCTGTCATACAAGAACAAACTACTGGCGATAATCTCCCCACTAGCATCGAGTGCTTGCGCGAGCATAATATGTTCAGACATACTCGCTGCCAATGCCATAAAAAAGTCTATCGTCAGATAAGGCTGCTGTCCGCGTACCGCATAAGTCATCACGTAACAGTGATAAAAAGCCTTCCAGTCTGCATCGCTGATAGCATCGCCGATTTTTCGCTGGCAGATGATACCTTGCTCCGCCACTTTACGACGCTCCGCACGGATGGTTTTGCGCTTTTTAGCTTTTAGCGTCATCAAAAACGCATCAAAGTCTGCAAAGGGCTGACTGTCATTGAGCAGGTCTTTGTTTTGCCATAAGAACTGACAACCTTGGCGCTCGAATATCGGCATCTCAATCGGCGCGGACTCTACGCCGCGCTCTTGTGCTGCTAGCGCACGCTCTATATCAATTTCGGTCGGCATAGACGTGGTCGCAATAGAGGCTAGATTAGGCGTCACAAATAGCCCATGCCAGCTTGAGGCGCCGACTTGCTGAGCGATATCATCGACACCTGCGATGGCTGTTTTGATTATCTCTTCATTTAGCCTTTCCCCTTTTGCCAGCCAAAGCCGCTGACCCGTAATCGGCGTATACGGCACACTAGTGACCAATCTTGGATAATAGTCGAGACCATAGCGCGCATACGCCTCTGCCCATGAATGATCGAACACGAACTCACCGCGATGATGGCCTTTTACAAATACTGGCAGCACCGCGACTGGTTGTAGAGCGGCATCCTTAGTATCATCATTGACACGATGCACCAAAATAAATATCGGTAGCCACCCTGCCTGCTCGCCAATCGCGCCTGTCTCAGCAAGCGCCTGCCAAAAAGCAAATGACATAAAAGGCGTGTCTGGCGTTTGCCAATAGGTCTGGCTCTGCCAGCTAGTATCATTCATCAGCGCATACTCTAAACTCATACTCACCGTCACTCTTATAATCGCTATATATTTATCGATAACCAATCTGTTGATGACCTAGCCTAGCAAATTTTTGCGGTTTTGCTGTCACAATTTGCAAAGTTTTTTTGAGACGCAATAAAAAACCACCAATCGTGACATTGGTGGTTTTTAGGATTATCCTTATGTCCTCTCAAGAATAATATAAAGGTCAATAAAACACCGTCATATTATTGAAAAGATGATATCGCAACAAATGACTGTTAGAATAAGGTTACTACCAGCTTAGTATAATTTGAAACCCTAAGATATGAGCGAAAACAGTATACTTAGTTCATGGTATGTGATTGACATCCTCTCGAATGTATAGTGGGTTTATTATAATATACCGTCAGCGACTTGCTGTCTGGCAGTTTTACGGGGCAGTCAACGTGCCATCTGAGAACGCCCTTGTAGTGAACATCAGTAAAAGAAAATGTTTTATCAAACTTGAATATCTCTAACTTAAATATTGCTAAGCAGCTACATACGACGTACTTGTTCGAACGATATCATTGAGCATTGCATAGTATCATTAACCCATATTCAACATTATATTCGAGCTTTATTATTAACGACAACTAAAGGAAGATTCAAATAAAATGTCAAAAATTATTTATACAAAAACTGACGAAGCCCCTGCGCTTGCGACACTATCTTTTTTACCTATTGTAGAAGCGTTCACTAAGACCGCAGGTGTCGAAGTTGAAACTAGTGACATCTCTGTTGCGGCACGTATATTGGCTGAATTCCCTGAATACTTGACCGAAGAGCAACGTGTTCCTGACAACCTAGCTGAGCTTGGTCGCCTGACTCAAGACCCCAATACCAACATCATCAAACTGCCAAATATCAGTGCCTCTGTACAGCAGCTCAAAGCAGCCATCAAAGAGCTGCAAGGTAAAGGCTATGCCATCCCTGACTTTCCAGATGATCCACAAACGGATGAAGAAAAAGAGCTACGTAAGCGCTATGGTAAGAGCTTAGGCAGTGCCGTAAACCCTGTACTACGTGAAGGTAACTCAGACCGCCGCGCACCAAAAGCCGTCAAAAACTATGCACGCAAGCATCCACATTCAATGGGTGAATGGAAGCAATGGTCAAGCACACATGTATCGCACATGCATGGCGGTGACTTCTATGATGGCGAGCAATCTATGACCCTAGATAAGGCGCGCACGGTTCGCATGGAGCTATTGCTAGACGACGGCACCAAAAAAGTATTGAAACCTAAAATCGACCTACTAGACAAAGAAGTTATCGATTTGATGGTCATGAGCAAAAAAGCCTTGCTTGAATTCTATGAGCGTGAAATGGAAGATTGCCGCGAAGCGGGTATCTTGTTCTCACTACACGTCAAAGCCACCATGATGAAAGTCTCACACCCCATCGTGTTTGGTCATGCGGTCCGCATTTACTACAAAGATGCGTTTGAAAAACATGGCGAACTCTTTGATGAGCTTGGCATCAACGTCAACAACGGTATGGCAGATTTATACGATAAGATTGCTACTTTGCCAACCTCAACGCGTGAAGAAATTGAGCGCGACCTACATGCTTGTCAGGAGCATCGTCCACGTCTGGCCATGGTTGATTCGGCCAAAGGTATCACCAACTTCCATTCACCAAGTGATGTGATCGTGGATGCCTCTATGCCAGCGATGATTCGTTCAGGCGGTAAAATGTGGGGCGCTGATGGCAAAATGTATGACTGTAAAGCCGTCATGCCAGAGTCTACCTTTGCTCGTATTTATCAAGAAATGATTAACTTCTGCAAATGGCATGGCAACTTTGACCCAACGACCATGGGTACCGTACCAAACGTCGGCCTAATGGCACAAAAAGCAGAAGAATACGGCTCGCATGACAAGACCTTTGAATCTAGCGATGCTGGTATTGCGCGTATCGTTGACGTGGAGACCGATGAAGTCTTGCTCGAAAAACGCGTTGAAAAAGGCGATATCTGGCGCATGTGTCAGGTTAAAGATGAGCCTATCCAAGATTGGGTCAAGCTTGCTGTACGCCGTGCCCGTGAATCAAATACGCCTGTTATCTTCTGGCTCGACCCATACCGTCCACATGAGAACGAGCTCATCAAAAAAGTTAAAATGTATCTAAAAGATCATGATACTGACGGTTTACACATCGAAATCATGTCTCAGGTTCGCGCCATGCGTTATACCCTAGAGCGTGTCGCACGTGGCCTCGATACGATCTCTGCGACTGGTAACATCTTACGTGATTACTTAACTGACTTATTCCCAATCCTAGAGCTTGGTACCAGTGCTAAGATGCTATCGGTTGTGCCACTCATGAAAGGCGGCGGTTTGTTTGAGACGGGTGCTGGCGGTTCTGCACCAAAGCATGTTGAGCAGCTCACCGAAGAAAACCATCTACGTTGGGATTCACTTGGTGAGTTCTTGGCCTTGAACGTCTCTTTGGAGCATTTGGCCAGCAACGACAACAATGCTAAAGCTCAAGTATTAGCCGATACGCTCGATACCGCGACAGAAAAACTGCTGCTGAATGACAAATCACCATCACGTAAAACTGGTGAGCTTGATAACCGTGGTAGTCACTTCTATCTAGCGCTATATTGGGCTGAAGAGCTGGCGGCGCAGGATCAAGATAGCGAACTAAAAGCACAGTTCACGCCATTGGCGCAAAAGCTGGCAGAAAACGAAGACGCGATTGTCAAAGAACTTAACGACGCTCAAGGTAAGCCAGTCGATATCAAAGGCTACTACTATGCTGATGAGGAGCTTGCGAAAAAAGCCATGCGTCCAAGCGCTTTGTTTAACGAAGCCTTGGCATCGCTATAAGTAATAAGCAATTGATCTTGAAACATTAATCCTAATCGCTCTGGTTTGTATACACAGATCGATTAGGTAAGTTTAAGTATTAGCAAACAAAACACCTCAGCCGTCTTAGAACGTTGAGGTGTTTTTTTGTGCCTATCTCAAAATGATAATAAACAACTTGCCTATGTCTATCCATTTCAAACACATAAAAAAACCACCTACATCAGTAAGTGGCCTTGAATAAATATAATAAAGTTTAACGCTCTAGGCATTAATGCGATTACGCATCCATGTGCTTGATGATGGCTTTGCCAAACTCAGAAGTACTGAGCAAGATAGCATCTGGCATCAAACGCTCAAAGTCATAAGTGACTGTCTTATTGGCGATCGCGCCTTGGATACCACTAATGACGAGATCCGCCGCCTCACACCAACCCATATCACGCAGCATCATTTCCGCAGACAATATCAATGAGCCTGGATTTACTTTATTCTGACCAGCATACTTAGGCGCAGTACCGTGCGTCGCTTCATAAACAGCGATTGCGCCGCCTTTGTTGGCACCTGGGGCAATACCGATACCGCCTACTTCCGCCGCTAGCGCGTCAGAGATATAGTCACCGTTCAGGTTGAGTGTTGCCACTACGGAGTAATCTGCCGGACGCATCAGAATCTGCTGCAAGAATGCATCAGCGATCACATCTTTGATGATGATGTCATTACCCGTTTTGGGATTTTTCATCGTCATCCATGGACCACCATCTAATGGCTCAGCATCAAAACGCTCCGCTGCCAGCTCATACCCCCAATCTTTAAACGCGCCTTCCGTAAATTTCATAATATTGCCTTTATGCACGAGGGTCACGTTTGGCAAGTCATTATCGATAGCATGCTGAATGGCTTTACGTACTAGGCGCTGCGAGCCTTCTTTTGAGACAGGCTTGATACCGATGCCGCAGTCTTCAGGAAAGCGAATGCTGGTCACACCCATCTCTTCTCTTAAGAAATTGATGACTTTTTTGGCATCATCACTGCCTGCCTTCCACTCGATACCTGTATAGATATCTTCTGTATTTTCACGAAAGATCACCATATTGGTCAGCTCAGGATGCTGTACTGGGCTTGGCACGCCTTTAAACCAGCGTACTGGGCGCTGACAGACATACAGATCAAGATGTTGACGTACAGCCACATTCAACGAACTAAAGCCACCACCCACCGGCGTGGTCAACGGTCCCTTGATACTGATGACGTAGTCTTTTAAAATCTCTAATGTCTCACTTGGTAAATATTCACCGTCATATATTTTGGCCGCTTTTTCGCCCAAGTAAGCTTCCATCCAGATAATTGATTTTTTACCGTGGTAGGCTTTATCGACCGCTGCATTGACCACCTTTATCATGACAGGTGTGATATCCACCCCAATACCGTCACCTTCAATGAACGGAATAATCGGATGATTGGGCACATTTAGCGACAAATCAGCATTCACGGTTACTTTTTCGCCGTCTCTTGGTACGATGACCTTATCATATGACATGGATAAAACTCCTTAGTGGTAAGTTATACATCGCAAGCGAACTGAACACGTTATTATGCTAGCTTTTCTATTATAATGGTCGCGCTCTAGACGCTTATTAGCTAAACAAAGTCTGATGTGTGAGACACTTACGGCATTGGATTGAACGATACTAAAAAATAGCTTCAAATTAAAAACGTACGAATTGATGCAAATATAAACTAAAACTGTGTATAGAAACTGCTCATTATTAAATTTAGTGTTATTGACTAATTAATAAGAAATATCACATATACAATTTATAAATTATTAATAAAATACAGCATCTATAACTTTATAATATTTGAAGGGTTATAATACATTATCTTGTTGATAGCAATAGAACAAAGGGCTGGACAATCATTTTATCTTGTAGTTGATAGATTTATTACTATCAAAAATATAAATACCCCTATAAAAATATGGATTTAGAGTAGCAGTAAATTTGCGTGGTTGCTGTCCTACTTTTGTAGCAAAATACATCGCACAGCGTATATCAAACACGATATCTCTGTTCTTATTTTTTAGTACTGACTTTGCTTGATTAAACATACGCAAAGACTGCTAATCACTCATTTACCTTCAGGAAATATCACTTTATGCCGACTTCTAGTCTCATCTTGTTCAATAAGCCTTATGGAGTGCAAAGTCAGTTCAGAGACGATAGCAACAATGACCACGCCACCCTATCGCAGCACTTTACTGATAAGTCTTTGCGAGTTGCTGGTAGGCTTGATGCAACGTCCGAAGGGTTACTTATTCTGACCGATGATGGCCGAGTCAATAAAGCGATTACCCATCCGCCAAAAGCCAATGCTGGACGTAAGCAAGGTAAGACTTATTTGGTACAGGTTGAGGGCATTCCTACTACTGAGCAACTCAATCAGCTCAAACGTGGCGTGACGCTCAAAGATGGCAAAACTCTGCCTGCTGAGGTTAAACACGTCAGTGAAGATGAGCTACCGATGGCGCTCTGGCAACGTTATCCGCCGATACGTGAGCGTAAAAACGTGCCGGACTCATGGTTGATGCTGACAATTTATGAAGGTAAAAACCGTCAAGTCAGACGAATGACAGCGCACGTTGGGTTGCCCTGTCTGCGTTTGATACGTTGGTCGGTGGCAGGGTTTGAATTGGGTGACATAGCAGTTGGCGAGTTTGTGCGTATTCATTTAACTAGTGAGCACTATCAGCAATTAGGTATTAGGTATTAGGTATTAGGTATTAGGTATTAGGTATTAGGTATTAGGTATTAGGTATTAGGTATTAGGTATTAGGTATTAGGTATTAGGTATTAGGTATTAGTTTGCCACGTCTAAACGCTTAGCTACCGACATATATTTTCATTTAAAGCAAATATATTACGTCTTGTTAAACATAGCGTCTCGAATGGGTAAGGTTTATCTGTTAAGATTCAGCACGTCATTCGTTATGTAAAATAGACCTCATTTATTTATCATTTGGTCTTCTTATAGTAGGGATATATCATGATTGCTTCTCATCGTTTTGTTCTGTTGGCCACCAGCATGTCTGCTGCACTGCTATTAAGTGCATGTCAGCCAGCAGCAGATAATCAATCAGCGACTGTAGAAGAAGCCTCCCCGCCAATGACCGACATGACTCATGCTGAGCATGAGAATATGAGCCACGATACATCGGTAGATAGCGAAAACGTCACAGATGACACTCAGATGACGGATATGCTCAAAGACTACACAAAGTCCATGACCAGTATGCATGATGAGATGATGATCGGTATGGGTTATAACGATCCTGATACCGCGTTTGCCAAAGGCATGCTTGGGCATCATCGCGGCGCGATAGATATGGCAAAAATTCAGCTAAAGTACGGTACAGATGATGCCATGCGCCAGCTTGCTCAAGATATCATCACGGCGCAGCAAGCTGAGATTGATATCCTAAACAAATGGCTTGCCAGCCATCCTGACGCAGCCAAACCTAAGCCCAATACCGCTGCTATGCAACAGGCCTACGCTAAGGGCATGGAAAGCATGCATGGTGAGATGACATTGGGTATTGCTGATCCTATGCCGGATATGGCATTTGCACGTGGCATGCTACCACACCATATTGGCGCCGTAGATATGGCAAAAATCGAGCTCGAATACGGTACTGATGAAGAAATGCGTCAATTGGCACAGCATATCATCGATACTCAGCAAGTAGAGATTGAGCTCATGCAAAACTGGATTGCCGCGCTTAAAGCGACGAGCGATGTTGAAAACGATAATGCTGAGGTTGACGAGCCTAACGGCGACACTACTGCAAACGAGAAGCCTGCCAGCGAGGACCCTGATAATAAAACCAAGGAAGAGTAGCTAGCCATTCAGCATACCAAAAAACCTTTCAGCTATTACTTGAACCCCCTAATAACCATATTTGCTTATTAGGGGGTTTTGCTTTGCTTACTTATATCTCTCGATGTCACTATGCTGACTGACGCTTCATCACATCTAGCCATGGCTCCCAAGCGGATTCTGCTTGCTTAGGATCGCTATGATCTGCTAACGTTGGATCACCTTTTACTAAGCGCAGACTGACCTTATGAGGAAATTCTTTTTCAGGCATATCACTGTCATTCCCGTCAGCTTGTGGCAGTGCATCAGGTTGCACTTGCACACACATCAGCTCATCGCGGCGAAACAGATGACACTCAACGGGATGCTCTGCATTACTCAGCGATGCTAGCTGCTTACTATCCGCCTTGATGCCATCAATCGCGATAATAACGTCATGGGCTGAGATACCTGCTTTGGCGGCAACACTACCTCGGTTCACCCGATTGATTTTGAGTCCAGCAGGTGTCTCATTACAGCGCATACCCCAAGGAACATGCTTATCCGCGGTCTCTTTGGTATTGACCTGCATTTTGATACCATTTGCGAGCAGCAGCGCCTCAATTGGCAATTCCTCTACGCCGTTGACGTAACGGCGTTCAAAATCCTCCCATTCCGCTATCGGCATAAACTGCCCAATCACGTCGCCCATATCCGCGCTATTGATGCCGATACGCTTGCTGTCATTTTGCTTTGCTTGGGTATAGAACGCTTTGACCACATCGAATAGACGATAGCGATTATTGGTATTTTTTAGCAATATCAAATCCAAACACAGCGCCACCAATGCACCTTTATTGTAGTAACTGATACCTGCATTACCCGTATTTTCATCCGTTCGGTACAATTTAATCCAAGCATCAAAGCTTGACTCGGCGACACTTTGGTTATCGCGTCCAGGCGTTTGATAATAGCGATTGATTTGTTCCGCTAATAACCTGAGATAGTTTGACTTATCGATCACGCCAGATGCTTGCAGCATAAAATCATCGATATAAGACGTAAATCCTTCAAATACCCAAAGCATCGGCGTGAACGCTTCACGGCGTAGATCAACATCAACCATGACATCAGGACGCACGGTTTTGACCCACCACGAGTGAAAATACTCATGGCTGCATAAGCCCAAAAACCTTTGATAATCAGTGCTTGGTATTTTTGGCTCATCAGCATTTGGTAAGTCACGGCGCGGGGTAATCAGACTAGTAGAATTGATGTGCTCAAGTCCACCATAGTCCTGACCACTGGCAAACGTCATAAAGGTGTAATCACTAAATGGCGCATCTCCCAACCAATCTAGATAGGTCTGGCAAATCTGAGTGACGTCTTGCTGTAGTCTACCCATGTTGGCGCTATGCTTGCCAGACAGATAAAAACTATGATGAAGCGTCTGATGCTGACTGTCATGAATAATAAAATCAAATTTATTCTGTGCTGCAATTTCAAAAGGATAATCAATCAGCTCGTGATAACTATCAGCCTGTAATTGATAACAGTGCTGTCCATCGGTGCCTTGATCGGTACCTTGCCCCTCAACGCGCAAATGCGTGGACGCCAAACCACATGCCAAGATTACATTGCTCTCTTCTTTATCTACCAAAAACGACTTTGGAACCATCAAGCTGACTTGTACAGGAATCTGCTCTTGCCCATCGACCGCGAGTGCAAGTGAGGTAAAATTACCATATAGACGCTGCTGATCGACATAGGCGGTACGTACCGATAGGTCGTAACAGTAGACTTCGTATTCGACGACTACCCTTTGTCCTGCTGTGATAGTTGGGAGTTGCCACGTATGTTTATCTACCTTTTGTGCACGATAAGTTTCAGAAAACTCGTCACCTTCTTTTATTTGGCTGTCTGTTACTCGATAATGCACAGCGGTGATGTTGCGAGCAAACTCGCGCATCAGATAACTGCCCGGTATCCATGCCGGTAGCCAAAGCTGAGGCGCATCATCTGTTGCCATAAAAGACAGTGACACATCCACCAAATGCTCAGAAAAACGGGCAAAATCGAATTGGTAGCTGATATTAGCTATATCGTTAGTATTATCGTGGTTCACTGGGTCGCCGTTTGATGACGGATTAGTCGCCGTATTTACAGATAACGTCATAACATTTCTCTTCCTTATTTTATTATTATAGTAGGAGCCCTTCCCAAAAAACGCAACTCCCAAACCCTGAGTGGCCAGTAGTTATCGATTAACTATAGAAAATAGCAGTTATTATTGTAAATTGTGGCATTAATTGGCATTTTTTATGTTTTTTGCCTTGAAACTTACATACGCCATCTCAATTAAAGATGCTAACTGCTAAAGTTACTTTAATAAACTGATGATAATTGACTAATACTGTGGCTATTTGGTTGGCTTGCTGATTGGCTTTTTTAGGTTTATTGCAACCGTACTTAATTTTTTATATAGATATATTTAGGATATTTTATGACTATTATCGCAAAAGATACTGCCGTCAAATTCAATTACACATTAAAAGACGACGAAGGCAATATCCTTGACCAGTCTCCAGAAGGTCAGCCACTTGCTTATCTACACGGTCACAGCAACATCATCCCAGGCCTAGAATCACAATTAGAAGGCAAATCTGCTGGCGAAAAAGTCAACGCAGTGGTTGAGCCTGCTGATGGCTATGGCGAGTATCAAGAACAAGCGGTACAGCGCGTACCACGCGAAAACTTCCAAGGCGTTGATGATATTCAGCCTGGTATGCAGTTCCAGTCAGAAGCTGGTGGCCAAGTGATGCTAGTGACAGTCACTGACGTAAACGACCAAGAAGTAACTGTTGATGCCAACCATCCATTGGCTGGTAAGCGTTTGACGTTTGACGTTGAAATTCAAGAAGTACGTGCAGCAACTGAAGACGAACTAAACCACGGCCATATACATGGCGCAGGTGGCGTTGAGCACTAATCTCTTCTAGAGTATTGTGAGACAGTTAGAGAATAGGTTATATTTGAGCTTATCCTCTCATCAAAAAGGCCAGTAGCACTGTCTACTGGCCTTTTTTTATGTCTGTCATAAATGCTGATTGATTAGATGTAGATAAAAAGAGCGTTCTAACAATGAAGCATTCATTGCGCTTCTGTGAGCATCCTTAAGCTCAATAGCCATTCTCACAAATCTATCAAAGAAGCGTAAGCTAGCGCCAGAAATAACTCTTAGATCCAGACATAACAAAGCCGCATAACGACAATCGTCATGCGGCTTTTATTACCAACCATCCATGTTAGCGTTATGTGATACCTAATCCCGGGGTATCTCATAACTGACAGGCATCCAGCCTTATCATCCCTAATCAGCAAACCACTTATCCCTGATGCGACCTTTAAGATACCAATCCCTAGTATCAATGAATCGTGCCGTACAGTTATAATCGCAGATTGTCCTATCACTAGTAAGTGGTCTAAACGTCAATCCATGTAAGCATATGCTTACATGGACATAATGGGTACTTGAGAATCTATAGCTTCTCTTCAGGGCTGAGCAGTTTTTTGGGTTCAGCACTTAGCATTAGGTAGGCCGCTTCATTAATAAAGGCTTCATCTTCTGGCAGCTCTGGACGCTCAGCAGCTTTCATACGGCTACGCTCTTCAAACTTTGCATCCATCGCGGCCTGATACGTATTCCAATTAGAATAGGGGCGTTCACCAGTAGCAATCAGACGTCTATTTTCAGCTTCTAAAGACCGTTTTTCAATCAGCTGCATTTTGGCGCGGCGGCTGTTAATATCTAAACGAACTGGTTTTTTCTCATCATCCATATTACGAATATCATTCAGCGTTGATAGATACACAAACTGCGGATTTTTCTCTTGGCGAATCTTAGACTGCTGATTGAGCGTCGCTAGTGTATTACTAGTGAACTTCCCTTCAGGCTTATAAGGCGCCGTTCTGATGGTATCCCAAGGCAAGGCTTTTTTCTGGGCGCGTTCGCCAAAGGTCGCATCATCATAGATATTGACCAATTCAACATCAGGTACCACGCCTTTATTCTGCGTACTACCACCTGTGATACGGTAAAATTTACGCTGAGTTAAAGTTGCAGAACCTAGCGCCAAGCTATCCAGTTGAATCTGCGCAGAGCCTTTACCTGTCGTTGTGCTACCAACCACCAATCCACGACCATAATCCTGAATAGCAGCGGCAAAAATTTCACTGGCTGAGGCCGATGCTAGGTTGGTTAGGACGACCATTTTTCCGTCATAGAGCTGCTCGCCGCCATCATTATCGCGGTACACTTGGACATTGCCGCGGTTATCACGAATCTGTACCAATGGACCGCTTTTAATAAAGAATCCTAGCATTTTGGCAACTTCATCTAACGAGCCACCAGGGTTGTTGCGCAAATCCACCACGAGCCCATCGATATTTTCTTCGTTCAATTTTTTTAACGCTTTTTCAGTATCGATACTGACACTACGGTAGTCCTCGCCATTACGGCGCGCACGATAGTTCAGATAAAAGCTCGGTATCTCAAGAACACCAATTCGTTTTGGTGTTTTGTCGATATTAGGACGCTGCACCTCGACCACTCGCTGCGTCACGCCTGATTCTTCTTGCTGGATAATATCACGCACCACAGTGACCGTACGGGCACTGGCATCTGGCGTATTAGGTTGACGCAGCTTGAGCGTGACCGATGTACCGCGCTTACCACGAATCAAGCTGACGATCTCACGCGTTGACCAGCCAACCACGTCCGTCATGGTTTCGCCATCTTTTGCGATACCCACGATCAAGTCATTGGGCTTAATTTGGCCAGACTTGGCGGCTGGGCCACCATCTACCAAGGTCACGATACGGGTGTAATCTGGGTTTTTACGATCAGGACGAATAGAGACACCGATACCCTCTAGCTGCAAACTCGACTGAATCTGCAGCTCAGTTGCCTGAATCGGCGCATAGTAGTTACTGTGCGGATCATAGGTCAGCATGGCGGTGTTTAGAATCGTCTCCATGATTTCATCATCTTTGAGACGCTTAAACTGCTCTTGCTGACGCGACAAACGATTTTGCAAAATCTCATTTGGCGTACGTTCATCGTTGCGTACCAAGTCCTGTCCACGAGTGATATCTGGATTGCTTAAAAACACTTTTTCTTTGGCTTTTTCGTCTTCTTGTCCCAGCGTAATACTCATCAGCTGAAACTTTAGCTGACGTTCCCAATAGTCACGCTGCTCTTTTTTGGTTTTGAAATGTCCGAGCTTTTCACGATCAAGAATGATGGTGTCATCACCGGTCAAATCAATATCTTTCTTGAGCATCTTGGTTGCCATGGCAAAGTATTCGTTTGAGCGTTTGCGATAACGATCAAAGACTTCTACCCCTGCGGATAGGTCGCCTTGCTTGAGGCGAGCGCCAAAATCATCAGCGTGCTTTTTCTTCAGCTCATCGACATCAGATTGCAAAAACAAGGTATGGTTTGGATCGAGACTATCAATATACATTGATAAGATTTCGCTACCGGTTTTACTATCTAATGGCTGATTAAGGTAATGACTGCGATCCAGCAAAGCGGCAACTTGGCGAGTAGTGACCTTTTGCTCAGGTGTCTGAACAAAACTTCCCGTATTGGTTTCTGCTACGGCAGTACCGTAGCTTTGTGTCAGGATAATACCGGCGATGCCCACTGACGCTGCACTGAGTAACCACTGTGCTGGTTGTTTTTTCATCATATGTACCTAGTTATTTGAAGTTAGTGATATTATTTGTGTTATAAAAATTAAAAACTGCTGAATGTATTATTGCCCATGACTGTCGTCTGTTTTTGCTCAATGTCTGTCTTACTTTGCCTTAGCTTACTTATTACTATGAGCTTACAACGCTATAGCTTTATTATTCCGTCGCCTTTATATATAGATTCTGAATAATATATAGATTCTGAGTACAGATTCTGACGCTTATTATCGAATCCTGATATATAGTCAAAAATCAATATTATCATGTGCATAAATACTGAACTGTCTCAAACTGTATAAGCAATCTTACACGCAACGCCTGCACATACCAAACTTTCTCTCACTTTTATCACACATAGCGACTTAAGGCTATTAGCATTAATTCGCCGACTATCCACAAATTGATTTGATGCCAATAATCTGCCACATTAGGCTCAATTGATAATAACTGTCATAATAAAGTGCATGAGTAATGACTGCTAAGCGATTGGACATCGATGATCGGTCAACCCCATAATATAACAATACACAAAAAAATAAGGATGACGCAATGTACGGCGTTTTAATGATTGATATCGATAATACCGCACTGACCGCAGAAGACGTCAGCTTGATCAAACAAGCACAGATTGGCGGGGTCATATTGTTTGGACGCAACGTCGCTGATGCAGCCCAAGTACGCGCATTATGTGACGATATCCGGTACCACAACCCAGATATATTAATCGGTGTCGATCAAGAAGGCGGACGAGTCGCACGGCTGCGTGAAGGGTTCACACCGCTACCTGCTATGGGTAGGCTTGGAGAGTTATTCAATCACGATCCAAGCCGTGCGCTCAGCTGCGCATATGACTGTGGCTATCTGATGGCAGCCGAAGTGATGGCAGTAGGTATTGATTTGAGCTTTGCGCCTGTGCTGGATAGAGATGGTATCAGCCAAGTTATCGGTGACCGTAGCTTTCATCAGGAGCCACAAGCAATCGTTGCCCTAGCCACGCAGTTTATGCGCGGCATGAAAGCGGCTGGCATGGCCACTACTGGCAAGCATTTCCCTGGTCATGGCGCTATCGCTCCTGACTCTCATGTATCAGAGGCCATCGATACACGTAGCTTGGACGAGATCATCAATAGTGACATGCAACCCTTTACACAAACGCTGTCACTGCTTGACGCCCTGATGCCCGCCCATGTGATTTTTTCGCAAGTAGATAATCGGCCCGCTGGATTTTCTAAAATTTGGCTAAAAGACATTATTCGTGATCAGCTCGCGTTCGATGGTGTGCTTTTCTCTGATGATTTATCAATGGCAGGGGCAAAGGCCGCTGGCGATGTCAGCGCGCGCGTAAAAGCTGCCATTGAAGCTGGTTGCGATATTGCACTGGTGTGTAACGATCGTGTTGCCGCTCATGAAGCGGCGGCGGCAGCGCAAGAACTACCCTATCCTAACCAGAAGCGTATCAAAACCATGTGCGGCAATATACCAAAGTGGCAAGGTGATCTTGAGTCTACTTGCCAGCAGTTTGATTATTGGCAACAAGCAAAGAACAATGTCACTCAGAGCTTTTTTAACGTTGAGTCTGATACACAAGTTGATAAACCTGCCAATGAATCAAAAGACCCTACTGATTATAAGTAGCCTTGTATTCATACGAAACCGTTGAAAAATTTGGCAAATAAAAAACCGCATCGTTATGAACTGCCCCATAAGTTGGACACAACTTACGGGGGTCGGTTCACGTTAAGGTGCGGTTTTTTAGACTTAACTACTATTAAATTAGATGATTTTTGATTAATTCGTTGGATCTACCGCAGTACCTTGAGTCGCATCATCGCCATCAGGCAACAAATCATCATTATTGCTGTCTAGCGGATTCAAATCTGGGTCAAGCGAGTCGCTGTTGATGATCATGTCATCATTCAGATCGACCATTTTGTCATTGACCATAAACTCAATCCGGCGATTACGGAAACGCCCCTGTTCAGTTGAGTTATCAGCGATAGGATCTGTTTCACCCATACCTTTTGTACTAAGTTTGCTCGCATCAACACCTTGAGCCGCCAGATAATCTTTTACCGACTCAGCACGCTCACGAGACAACTCCATGTTGTAAGCATCCGATGCTTGGCTATCTGTATGACCGATAATCATCAGGTTCATGTCAGGCACTTCATTGATGATTTTTGCAGCACGATCAAGAATGGTTTTATTGACATCAGGGATGACAGCTTCATCCACTTGGAAGTTGATAACTTGAAGGCTCAGAGCACGCGCGACATCACGTGGGTCTGGATCGTCACCGAGATTGGTCATTGCAGCATCTGCTGCCGCCACACTCTCGTCAATCTCACCTTGCAGATCTAATGGACCTTCAGCTTCTACCATCATCGCTGGTGCAGCGGCTTGTAGATCAGTCACCAATTGGGCCAATGCCGCATCATCAGGTGCATTGACCGTGATGGTATCGCCTTTAATCACCATGCTAGCATTCGGTACATTTTTGACGATCGGCAATATCGTAGTAAGCTGTGCAGCAGCTGGCATATCTATGGCAAAATTATCATCGACATCAGCGCGGCACTTATTGGCTTCATCGCCGAATGCGCCAGTTAGTGCATTCATTACATTGGTCTGTAGCGTCTCGTTGCCTACGCTCATGCGGCAAGCGTATAGCTCACCATTTTCGCCAGTGGCGATACGGAGTGAGGCAGGCTCGATGTCAGTTGCTACTACTGCTTGCTTATTACCTTGCTCGTCTTGCTGCGCGGTAGCCATCGGCGTAGCAACAGGCTCAGGGTTCTCCTGACAGCCTCTTAATAAAGCCCAAGCCAATGCACCCAAAATAATCAAACCGATAATCGGTAATAGGGCTTTCATAAAGCTGCCTTGTGGCTCTTTTTCTTTCTGTAGTGGCGCGGTACTGACCGTATCGGATATAGGCGCCGCAGCAGGAGTGGCTGCAATGGCACTCGCAGGTAAGACAGCCCCCGCCCATGCAGGGATATGATGCTGATAACTGTTGAGATTGTCATTGAGAAATTGCGGTACAGGGGTAGTACCAGCCAAGCTTTTGATTTCGTGAAAAGCAAGCGGCGCTGCCATAGCAATCAGACCACGAGAAGCTGTCTCATCGACACCATGTGCATTAGCGAGCTCACGAGAGATTTGGTCACGGTGAGCCCCTTCTGTCCATACACGATCATAAAAAGAGCTATCATCACGAGCGATATTTTCATTAGCAAAACGGCTATAGGTATCATTATTCGCGAGGCGAGCAGCAAAAATTGCATAAAATTGCTCAAGTAGATTTTGCTTAGCAGGACTATGATCGTCTGCTAATACGGCTGGGCTGACTGTGCGTGTCAAATGACTGATAATATCCATAATATAATTCTCCTATTAACTTTTATTGGTAGCATTGAATGGCTTAACCTATAAAATTATTTAATATTCTGCGTTTATTTAATTCAAAAAATGTCTTTGTAAGAACCTTTTTTACCTGATAAGTATATTTATTCATAAACATTATAAAATTGTTAAGTCTGTATTTACAGTCGCCGCGTTGTTGTGCAAATGATACATTAAGTAATATTTGAGCCTGTACGCGTAACTACCAGTGCATTCAGGTACAAGTTAATAACAATTGAATCATGGTTAGAGTCGCTCATTCTCTAATCTGCATACAATGAATATGAAAAAGAGCGAAATAATTATCAAAAAAAAGCGCTATGAGACATTCATACCGCTTTTTTACTTAATATACAGAGCATTTATAAAAGGCCACTCAGACTAAGTGTATTCGATTGTCTCGCCTGATATGTTTGCTCATATAATATACCTGCTTATCTGACTTGTGCCGGTTCTGCAACGATGACACTGCTCGCCATGTCATCTACTTCTGACTCAGAAATAGGGCCTGACGGTCTGCTCGGTCTATTACTACTAGAAGGGACGTTGCTAGGAATATTACTTGGAACATTGGCAGGTACGTTGTTGGAATTATTATTAAATCCATCATTATTGTTAGGTAGTGGCGCAGGTATCACGCGATCACCTGTGTCATCATCAGCGGCTTGATATTCTCCAGTACCATTGCTCATACCGTCATTACTGTATTGGTTATTAGCGTCTGTTCCATCGCCGAGTTGATTGTTTACGCCATTAGTGCCAGCCATACCATATGTCTTATCACCATTACTGTTGTTAGGCAGTGGCAATGGCGCAGAACTATCGACTGCCATGGTTGGTGCTAAACTACGTACGTTTGTGACCAATTGTTGTAGTAGCATGTCATCCGGCGCCTCTACTGTCAGACGATCGTTTTGTAAGTGTAGACGGGCGAACGGTGTCGATCTGAGCATGGTCAGAACATTGGGCAATATCTCCGCAGGCATGTTTGCGATAGTAGTTGCTATTCCATTCTGTACGGTAAATTCACATATACTCGCCTGCTCACCAAAGCTCGTATTGAGTGCCTGTTGTAAAGAGCTTTGTAGCGCTGCATCACCGACCGTCGCGCTACAAGTATAGAGGTTGCCACTATCATCTACGCCAACGATGAACTCGATGGGAGTCATCGTTGGTGCTGGTGCTGGAGTAACCACAGGCGCGACAGCAACCGGTTCTACTGGTAGGTCACTTTTGGGTTTTATTAATAATGCCCAAGCAGCCAATGCCATCGCAGCCAGTGCTACTATCAATAAAAATACTCGCACCAGTAGGTCGTTTCGCTGATTGCGAGTGCGCACGCGCTCTCGCTTGATGTTACTATTTTCTGCCAAGTGATGAGCTGCTGGACTGGCATGGATAGCGTCATTACTGTCACCAAAATGCTCATCGTCATTTAATGCGTCAGTAGCGCTTATATTAGCGTTTTCCACATAAGCGGCTGTAGTAGCTGTCGTTGCAGCGACTGCGTCAGTACTTAGATCAGGCTCACTAAGTTTAGTCGGTACGGTATCACTTGATGGCGCGATACCATTATCTGCGACAAAGTTTGACATTGATTCGTGTCCAGCGCCTTGAGTAGCAGTGATAACGGACGCTGACCATATAGGTAAATATGGGCGCAGCGTCGACTGCTCTCCTTGCAAGAATGCTGGCAAAAACTGTCCATTGGCCAAAACCTTTAGCTCACGATATGCTAAGGATGCTGCATTAATTAGCAATTGAGCAGTGATCGACTCATCAATATGATGCGCGGCTGACAGCTCTTGGATAATCGTTTTTTGTAGTACTTGGTCTTGCCATAGCTGCTCAAATAAAGGCCGCTCGGCAATACTGTCATTAGCCATCACCTGATCGTTACGAAGTAGTTGCGAGTAGACCTGTGGCACCGCTAAGCGCGTGGCTAAAATGGCATAAAACTGCTCAAGCAAGCTGATATAAGCCACGCTATCACTACGATTATGCTCGCCCAATATAGCGGGGGTAACGGTCTGTTCTAATTGATCGATAATACTCATGGATCACTGCCTCTCTCGACTTTTTAAATCCGCAAAAATTAAGCACTTATTGTTCGTTGTATATATGGCTACTTGTCCTGAAACTGTCAAGCGTTCTTTAGCAGCATCGACGTCTATATAGCGGTTTCACTTATCTCACATGATACACTGCTACATTACTCACTATAAAAGCATAAAAATGCATCGTTTTGTCACATAATAGATATCTGTATCAGCATAACTGCTGTTAGTATTAACTAATTACGTTACGAGCAACTTGAACTTGGTATCAATATATTAACTTAGTATCAATATATTAATTAATGGTCATATTTGTTTTTACTCAGCCCTAACGCTTAGGCTTTGAACATTGTCATTTATCGCATTGCCATTTATTGCATTGTCACCTATCAGGCGCGGCCTAAGGATTTTCCTTTGTTAAACCATACGACCCTTATTATCATCATTACTGTTATTGTCAGCTTATTAGCATGGCAAAACAAGAAATTACTCAACCGTCTTATCTTTTATCCACCCGCTGTAAATAACGGACAATGGGATCGTTTTGTCACGCATGGCTTTATTCATGCCGACAGTATGCATCTGCTATTCAACATGTTTACGTTATACTTCTTTGGCCGGGCTATTGAAGGGCTATATCGTTCATTTTTGTTCGGCTATGGTTTTGTGGTTTTTTATGTATTGGCTATTGTTGTTGCCATGATTCCAAGCTACCTTAAAAATAAAGACAATGCCAGTTACTTAAGTCTTGGGGCATCAGGCGGTGTGTCGGCAGTCTTATTTGCCTTTATTTTGCTAGCACCGTGGGAGCGAATTTACTTATTTGCCATTATTCCTATTCCTGCGATACTGTTTGCCGTCGCTTATGTATTTTATAGTATTTACGCGGACAAACGCGGTGGCTCAAAAATCAATCATATGGCACATATGTGGGGCGGCGCATTTGGCGTCATTGCTACGATTATTTTAGAGCCTAAAGTACTACCCCATTTTATAAATGCTTTATTGTCGCCTGGTTTTTAAACTGTTTTCTCAAATAGAAATTCTTTGAATCAGGACAATTAAGCAAGTTGCTTACTTTTACATTTGAGATTTAATACTTCATTATGATTATAGATATTATCGGTGATATTCATGGTTATGCAGACAAGCTCGTTGGTTTATTAAATCAACTGGGCTACGAGCATAACGGTCAGCATTTTGTGCCACCAGCAGGTCACAGGGCCTTATTCATTGGCGATTTGATTGACCGTGGGTCGCAGCAACTGGCGACATTAGAGATTGTCTTTGCGATGTTAGACGCAGACGTGGCCGATGCGGTGATGGGCAATCATGAATACAATGCCTTGGCTTATGCTACGCTCGATCCTGAGGATTCTAGCCAGTATCTGCGCTCACATAATGCGGTACATCAACGCCAACATGAAGCATTTTTGGCAGAGATACCGTTCGGCTCAGAGCAGCACGAATACTGGTTGCAGCGCTTATATGAGATACCTCTGTGGATTGAGACAGATTATGCCTGTTTCGTCCATGCTTGCTGGGATGTAGATAGCATGGCGGTTCTAGAGCCACTGCTGACGGATAATAACTGCCTAACCTCTGAAGGTCTAATCGCAACCGCTAAAGAAGATACTATCGCTTTTGATGCTTTAGAGCGTGTACTAAAAGGGGTCGAGACGGGCTTGCCTGATGGTATTGTGATAGTAGATAAAGAAGGCACTGAACGCAGACGAGTACGGGTGCGTTGGTGGCTTGATGCGTTGAACCAGCGCACGCTTCGTGAGGTCGCTCGTGCCCCCACATCGGCGCTGGCACAGATACCAGTAGAGGCACTGGCTGAAAATATTGACTTTGCGATTCAAACTCACAAACCTGTATTTGTCGGTCACTATTGGCTCACGGGCACGCCTGAGCCACTCAGTCCACAAGTCGCCTGTACTGATTATTCGGCAGCGGTAGATAGTGGCTACTTGACTTGCTATCAGTTGGATACCGAACGGCCATTACCACTGACAGCTTCTCGCTTTGTGCAGCATTATCATGACAAAAAAGCAGAGATAAACCAGTGATATAAATGCTATTAACACCATATCATTATTAAAAGTCAAACTTGGCTTTACGAGTGTAGCAAAATTTTTGTATGATGGTCTTTTTGAGGATATCCAATCATGAGCACCACCAATACTGCGGCTAACCAGAACGGTCCAATCACCTCCCCTGCTGGTCAACCAAAAGTCGGCATTATTATGGGTTCGCAATCTGATTGGGCAACTATGAGTGCTGCTGCGCAATTGCTTGCAGACTTTGACATTGCTTTTGATTGTGAAGTTGTCTCTGCACACCGTACGCCTGACAGATTATTTGATTATGCCAAAAGCGCAAAAGATAATGGTCTACAAGTGATCATTGCTGGTGCAGGCGGTGCCGCTCATCTCCCAGGTATGTGTGCCAGTCAAACGCCGCTACCTGTCTTTGGTGTCCCTGTAAAATCATCTATGCTGAGCGGTTGGGATAGTCTACTGTCTATCGTACAAATGCCAAAAGGCGTCGCTGTTGGTACTTTGGCGATTGGTACTGCTGGTGCTTATAATGCTGCTCTACTTGCAATTCAAGTATTGGCATTGCATGATGATACGATCGCTACCAAGCTTGATCAAATGCGCCAGTCTCAGACTGAGACTATTCTTGCTAGCCCAACACCAGGTATTATCAATCCTTAGATAAATATAAAATGACCTACTTTTATAGCAGCGTCTTTTATATTGATAGCTTACCGATTGAAGCTATCAATATATAATTTTTAAGAAATTCCGATTAGAGATAAGGTGCCTATAGTGCACCTTTTCCTATTTTCACCCATTGCGTTTTAAATTGTAATACAACACAGACCTCATTCACTTTTATTCAAAGAGCCTTTCATGACTACAGCAAACGCTTATCCTGTTACCCAAACCATTCGTACCATCGGTATTTTAGGCGGTGGTCAGCTTGGTATGATGCTTGCCGAAGCCGCGATGCCACTTGGTTATCAATGCGTGTTTTTAGAAGACAATTCAGAATGCCCTGCCAGCCTATATGGTCGCGTGTTTCATAGCGATCAACTAACAGACTTTATCGCAGCCGCTGATGTATTTACCTTAGAGTTCGAGAACACACCAACGTCTACGGTCGAGCAATTAACGAGCTTGTCAAAATCTGGCAGCAAGCAAGGTATGTTCCCACCACTGATTGCGCTTGATATCGCCCAAGACCGTCTAAAAGAAAAGCAGATGTTCAATACGCTCGATATTGCCACCGTGCCATTTATGGAAGTTCATTCTGAAGCTGAGTTAAAACAAGCTTGTGAAGCGTTAGGCTTGCCTATCGTTTTGAAAACCAGCCGCGGTGGCTACGATGGTAAAGGTCAGTTCGTGATCAAACAAGACAATGATATTAAAACTGCTTGGCTTGCGCTAAAAGACGCGGTCAGTGGCAAAGGGTCACTCACGCCAACGCCTGCGCCACTGATTGCTGAAGGCTTCATTAACTTTAATCGTGAAGTCTCTATCATTGCCGCAAGAGCGCAAAATGGTCAGATACGCTGTTATGATTTGGTCGAAAACCATCATCATCACGGTATTTTGGCAAAAACTCAAGCTCCTGCGGTCGGTACCAGCCACTTGCTCCAGCAGGCAACAGACGCCATCACAAAGATCATGAACCATCTAGACTATGTGGGCATCATGGCACTTGAGCTGTTTGTCACCAAAGATGCTCGCGGTCATACCACGATACTGGCCAATGAAATCGCACCACGTGTACACAACTCTGGCCACTGGAGCATCGAAGGCGCGGTTACTAGCCAGTTTGAAAACCATATCCGTGCTGTGGTCAACTTACCACTCGGTGATACGGACAACGTCCATCCAGCGATTATGGTCAACGTACTTGGCCAATATCCTGATATCAGTGCCGTGCTAAATATCGATGGCGCTCACTATCATAGCTATCATAAAGCCGAGCGTGACGATCGTAAAATTGCTCATATTACCTTGATGCCTAATGACGTGACTGACTTAGAATCCGCTATGGCAAAGCTGGTTGCCGTATTGCCAAATAAAGTGGGTTTAGACAAAGAGTACGCGAATATCGATACTCAATCTAATACCGCAGATGCTGCAGCTAAAAACGATGTCTTAGAAGATAACAGTGGTGAAGCAGACAGTCTGGCAGAGTTGTCGCCAAAGACAGAAAAGGCGAAGAAATAATGCAAATTTGGGTGGATGCCGACTCCGTACCATTAATCGCCAAAGATTTGATTATCAAAACGGCTGAACGCACCAAGACGATGGCGATATTCGTCGCCAACCAGCCAATCAAACTACGCAAATCTCCTCTGCTCATCATGACGGTTGTGCCATCAGGGTTTGACAAGGCTGATGATTATATCGTCGAGCAGATACAGGCAGGCGACTTGGCGATTACGAGTGATATTCCCTTGGCCAATGATATTTTGGACAAAGGCGGCTTGGTGCTAACCACACGCGGCGTGATCTATGACAAAAATAACATCAAACAAAAGCTCAATATGCGCGATTTTATGGACACCATGCGCGGCACTGGTGTCCTAGAGCTGCAAGAAATGAGCGGTCAAAAACCCTACGGCGACCGCGATAAAAAAGCTTTTGCCGACGGTCTGAATCGCTTAGTTCGTTAGTACGCTTTATCATCCTATCCGACACTGACCTGCTTACCACTTATTAAAACGATGTCTTCTAAGTGACATATGTCTCCTTGCAAACTGTATACACTCTATAACCAAAACCTATTCAATCAGCACGCTTTATAACGAAGCGTGTTGCCTATCTTTGTTAGGATACAGTCAGTTTTTGAGATAAACACATTCACTGAATCACTTAAATAACAGAACTCAAATAAAAATAGGAATGATTATGAAAATTTTAGTCGTTGGTGCCAGTGGCCGTGTCGGTGGTGAATTGGTTAAGCAATTATTAGCTGACGAACATCAAGTAATTGGTACGACTCGCCAAGAAAAAAAGCTGTTTGACAATGACAGCTATACTCAGCTAGATTTGGATATTACCGCCAGCAAAGAGTCTATCGAGAAACAACTGGATCAAGATATTGATGCTGTCTATTTTGTTGCAGGATCTGGTGGTAAAGATGTATTAGAGGTCGACTTACACGGTGCAGTAAAAACCATGCAAGCCGCGCAAGACAAAGGTATCAAACGCTATATTATGCTTAGCTCTGTCTTTTCGCTAGAAACTGAGAAATGGGATAACAACCCTAACATTGCAGATCTAAAAGACTACTATATCTCTAAGCATTACGCTGATTATTGGCTCGTGAATAATAGCTCACTCGACTATACAATCGTACAGCCGGGTGCACTGAAAGAGCGTGACGGTACAGGCAAAATCACTATCAATGATACCAGCTCTGGTGAAAATGCTATTGAAGATGTCGCGACGACGCTGGCATCTGTCCTAACCGCCGATAATACTATTGGAAAAGTATTCAACTTGCACAATGGTGATATCGACATCAATGAAGCCATTGCTACAGTATAAACCATCACTATTTAGATAGATTTGACTGCCAAGCTATAACTACGTAAGTCAAATCACTGAATCAGATTATAAAAAAGGTCGTTATCGATTCGCCAATATTTAATTGGTAAATCGGTAACGACCTTTTTTCTTGCTGCTATGAATAAAAACTATCTGTTGGTTATGCTTGACCGCTCGGAAAAGCAATCACTTCCTCTAAAGTTTTTGCGCCCGTTATCACCATGAGCAATCGATCAACACCGACCGCAATACCGCTACAAGGGATCAAATCATCAGATGCAGCAATTAAATGCTCATCAATCGGCATTTGCGGCAGATGATGACGCTGGCGTAATTGATTGTCTTGCTCAAAACGTGCTCGCAATGCTGGACCATCTGCCAGCTCATCATAGGCATTGGCAATCTCAATCCCATTGATATACAGCTCAAAGCGTTTCGCTATTTTATTGCCTTCTTTATCTAGCGCTGTCTTTGCCAATGCGGCTGTCGCAGGTGGATATTCTATGATCAGTGTCGGCAAATCATGTCCCAAATTTGGCTCTACTGCATGACTAAATAGTAAGTCTAACCAGTTCTGACGACGGTTTTCTTCGCTATCATCAGCATCATTAAAATCAAACCCTATCAGCCCTCTATCTTCTGCTACCGCTTGGAGCGCAGATAGGCTCGCTGTCAGTGGATGTATACCAACAAAATCCATAAAAGCATCGACATAGCGATAATGGCTCATCACCATTGGATGACCATACAGCGCCGTAAGTAACTCATTAAGCTCACCTGCCATATCATCGAGGCTGTAATTGGGCTGGTACCACTCTAACATCGTAAATTCGATATTATGACGCACGCCTATCTCATTATCCCGAAAGACAGGACAAATCTGATAAATAGGCACTTGCCAGCTAGCCAATAAACGCTTCATCGCAAACTCAGGAGACGTATGCAAATAATAAGTACTAGGACGATCTTGATAGGTCACGTGCGCTGCCACTGATTGCAAAAAAGTGTCGGTGTTCCCCGCTTGCGATAAAAGCGGCGTATGTACTTCCAGTACCTGACGACTGATAAAAAACTGGCGAATATCACCGATAAACTTGGCGCGTTGTTGTGCCATTGCCAGTGTCATGGTGGGTGCGTAGTTAGGTTGATGACTAGATGTACTGCTTGATTGGCTCATGACTGTCTACCGTGATTCATAAATAATAATGCCTCAATGACGTAGATTATTTATGTTTTTAAGAATAGTATTTTTAAGTTGCTAGATTAGGATTGCCACTCACGGCGCAAGTGGTAATCACGTCTCAGACCGTCAAAATCAGGACCATTCACTTGTTTATCAGAGTTTCCACCAGATATTTTGCTTCGCAATGAGGCATCATCTTGCATAATGTCATAAAACTTTGACAATCTGTCTGGATGTGCTTTTAGCTCAGACCACAAAAACAAGTTAAGCGGTAGCAGGTTGGACATAGACTGAGTAGGTATGATCCCTAGCTTCTCACACAATGCATCATAGATAATTTGTGTGCCACGTAGCTTGCCTTCTAATGTGTAGCCAGCGATATGCGGTGTGGCGATTGTGAGCTTAGATAGGAGGCTATCAGCAACCGTTGGCTCATGCTCAAACACATCCAAAACCACTTGCCGCCCAGTATGAGCAATATCGTTCTTGAGATCATTTTCATTGACCACAGGGCCGCGCGCGCTATTAATCAATATGGTATCAGCAGGCATCATGGCCAATGTCTCTGCATTGATGAGATGACGCGTTGGATAGTCACTGCCTTTAGAATTACTGGCAACTTTCTCATCTGTCAGTGGCACATGCAAACTCACCACGTTACTTTGAGAAAGCACCTGATCAAGGCTGGCATTATTAATAGTAGAGCTTGGTAATAATGGATCGTATCCGAGTACCTGCCAGCCCAAGTCAATGGCATACTGAGCAAGCGTACTGCCAATATTGCCAAGGCCGATAATACCGAGTGTCACAGGCTGCTGCCAGTAGTTTGGACGTATGGTCAAGATAGCCGTCAGTACATACTGAGCCACCGAGTGCTTGCTACAACCAGCGGCATTGGCAAAAGTAATATTGCGCGTTGCTAAATAGTCTTGGTCGACATGATCTGTACCGATAGTCGCTGAGCCAACAAATTGCACACTGTGATTTTCAGCCAACAGCGCCTCATTGACTTGCGTGACCGAGCGTATTAACAAAATATCTGGCTGTACTTCAGACAGCAGCTTTGCGTCAATATCACGACCAGCGACCGGTATAATTTTGACTGTTTGCCCAGATAACTGACCTAATGTAGCGTCATTAAAAAAATCATTCAGGCTAGCGATATTGCTATCAGCAACGATCGTGATGCCTTTGGCCATCTGGTTTATCTTATTGTCCATAGCATCTGCAATATCATTGTTTGTCATTGGCAATTTTCTCTATCGATAAGGGTTTTCTATGTAGACTCATTTCCACTGACTGTGTCTTGTGCTGGATTATGTACTGGCGCTATGGCATTTGAGTCAGAGAGCGTGACGTCTTGCGGCGCAAATATCTCATTCTTATGCTGCGATATCCACTCGCGCCATACGGCAAGACCGATAGCCAGTACCACAGGGCCGATGAACAATCCAACAAACCCAAATGCGGTTAGACCGCCCAACACACCGATAAAAATAATAATAAATGGGATTTTGGTTGCGCCGCTAATAACAATAGGTCGAATGAGATTATCCACCCAGCTAATAACAAACACGCCCCATAGTGCCAAGCCAATCCCTTCTGCAGTATGTCCCTGACTCAGTAGCCAGACAGACACACCGCCCCAAACAAATGGCGTACCAAAGGGAATCAACGCAATAATAAACGTGACAATGGTCAATAAGATAGGACTTGGCGCACCAGCGAAGTAATAGCCGATACCAGCCAATAGCGCCTGAGCCAATGCCGTCAGCCCGATGCCGTATACCACCGCACGCGTGGTTGTACCTACAGAGTCAATATAACCGTCGATGCGATTGCCGATGATGTTACGCAGCGCTTGGCGAATCTGACGAACCAGACTGGTGCCATCACGATAAAAAAAGAATAGTGTCATCAGCGCCATACCCAGCTTAGCCAGACCACTGAACACCACGTCAAATGCTACCTTGCCATAATACAAGTGCGACTGAACCCAAAGACGGAAGGCTTCTAGCGTGCCTTCTGGGTTTTTATTGATTCGCCACAGTACGTCTTTGATTTGCTGACCGATAATCGGTAAGTCTTTAAATGAGTCAGGCACATCCAAATAGCCCACTTTAATACGATAGACCAAATTACTGATTAAGCTCAACGCTTCTTGCTGCAAAATAAACACACCAATAACCAATGGCACACCTATTATCAAGGAGATGCTCACGGTCATAATGGCAGCGCTAAAATCTGGACTTAGCTTGACCTTTTCGTGAAAAAACTCATAAATAGGGAACGTCACATACGCCAAAATTGCCGCCCACAATGCCGGTACAATAAAGAACTGCACCACTTGGAAACATAATACGAACAGCGCAACTAACAAAGTAATCGCAAGCAAGCGCTGAATAATAAATTCTTTTGTCCAGTTTTCAATCATAGCGTATAAACCAAGAGCGGACAGCAAATGCCAACTTTGCTGGCAAGTTTATCAATGTGTGATGAACATCAGCTTATAGATCTAATCTATCAGCTGATTTCCATGAGCGAAGGTGGGTTTAAAGGTTGACATAAAAAACGGTATTAGCGTCATCAAATCACATAATAATATCGTGTGCTTACAAACCAACACTCTCATAAAGAGTATGGTGAAAAACGCAACCAGTATGCTTTATTATGCAATAGATTATACGAATTATATAACGCTATGTTGTAATCTTTACTTACAACTTTGTCTATGCAAGCTTACTAGATGATGACCGGAATGACTAGCGCATAATGCATGGATTTACTGTGAAAAACAGTGCCATCGCAGCTGCTTTTATATTCAGCTATTAAACTGCAATCTTATCAGGGAATTCACTGGTGCGTTCTATTTGTCACGACAATTGATGTTATACTAAAGCAATTATTTTAAGCTTTTCAATATAGTTAAGTGCATTTGTACGCTTTTATTTTTGTCGTTGCATAAACATCGCATCTATCAAAGCAGATTCCAGACCCTCTTGTATCGTCTTCTTCTAGACTATCATAAGATCTCATTTTAGGATGGCACGATCATTTGGGATAGGAGGCATAAGCAATTATGCTTTTAAGCATTGTCTAAGCGATTATGTAGGATTTAGGCTTGTCATATCAACTCAACATTCGAGCTTGATAAGCAAGCACGCAGTTTTGAATGAATTTCGGACTTACTTTGATTTTATTTTAAATCAATACAGACTCACCAAATTTTAATAATATATCGATAGGAACAATAACAATGTCAAAAGACACTGATAATCCCAATCTTAACCCCTCACATGAAGCCAGCAAGACCAACAAACCACAAGATACGGTCACTTTTGCTTTAGCGCAGTCACATTTTTTGGTAGGCGATATCGCAACCAACGTTGAAAAAATGCGCACGCTTGCATTACAAGCACGCGAACAAGGTGCTGACGTTATCGTATTTCCAGAGCTGGCACTACTAGGCTATCCTCCGCAAGATTTATTGCTACGCCCAAGCCTATCAGGCCGTGTCAAAAGCGCCTTATCTACCTTGAGTGATATCGACGATATCGTCATGATTGTCGGCTATCCGCATGTCGATCATCACGGTACTTTTAACTCCGCTGCTATCTTACATAATGGTCATCAAAAGGGCTTCTATCACAAGCAGATGTTGCCAAACTATGGCGTCTTTGATGAGCGCCGTTATTTTGATAAAGGTCGCAATCAAGTCTTATTTGACTATAAAGGCATTACGATTGGCTTGCTCATTTGTGAAGATTTGTGGGACAAAAACCCGATTGCTGAACTCAAAAAACAAGGTGCTGACCTCATTGTTAGCTTAAACGCCTCACCTTTTGAGATTGAAAAGCAAGTCAACCGCAAAGCCATGCTTGCCAAGCGCAGCCGTGAAAACAACTTGCCTATCGTCTATGTCAATGCAGTTGGCGGTCAAGACGATCTTGTATTTGATGGCGGCTCTATGGCTGTGCAAGCCGATGGCAGCGTGGCCCATGAAGCACCGCGTTTCATGAATCAGTTATTATTGGCCACTTTAGATGTCAAAACGGCTAAATTCAACAATCAAGCCAAAGCGCCGTTGACCCTAAGCCGTGAGTCAGAGATGTATCAAGCGTTAGTCGTCGGTCTACGCGACTATGTCAATCACTCAGGATTCTCTGGCATTATCGTCGGATTGTCAGGTGGTATTGATTCAGCACTGACACTCTGTATCGCGGTTGATGCGTTGGGCGCTGACAAGGTCTATGCCGTCATGATGCCGTATGAATATACCTCTCAGATCAGTCTAGAAGATGCACAAGCTCAGGCACGTCGCCTAAATGTCTCTTATACCGTGTGTCCTATTTTCGATGCCGTCGAAGGTATCCGTCATACGTTAGCGCCTCTATTTAATAAGTCACCAGCGGATACAACCGAAGAAAATATCCAAGCCCGTGCTCGCGGTGTTGTCTTGATGGCACTGTCCAACAAGTTTGGTCATTTGGTCATCACGACAGGTAACAAATCAGAATTAGCGGTTGGTTACTCAACCTTGTATGGCGATATGGCTGGCGGCTTTGATGTACTAAAAGATGTGTATAAATCACAAGTCTATAAATTGGCAAGCTACCGCAATCGCCTAGAAGACACGCCTGTCATCCCTGAGCGCGTTATTACTCGTCCGCCATCTGCTGAGCTACGTCCAGATCAAAAGGATCAGGATAGCTTGCCTGATTATGATGTATTGGACGGTATCTTGATGTCTTATATCGATGAAGATATGGGCTATCAGGAAATTATCGATAAAGGCTTTGATGCTGAGATGGTCGCAAAAGTCATCAAGATGGTAGACAATAGCGAGTATAAACGCTTGCAATCGCCCATCGGTACAAAGATCAGCCACAAAGCTTTTGGACGTGAACGCCGCTATCCGTTGGTCAATAAGTGGTCAATTAAAGGCTAAATCGCACTTGCCTTTCAGCTTATATGATTTACGAATTTATGAGTTGAAAGGTGCAAGTCAGATCGTTTGACAAAACGTCGAATTTTTCCTATTAGCTGGGTGCTTGCCCAGCTTTTTTGGTTTTTATACATGAACAAATTTACCGTCCACCTTCTGATCTTCTCCCTTTACCTACTGACTATTTTTGACCCAATTCCTCTTTACTTCTTTTCGAGTATGTCATGAGCTTGCTAACTGCCAGTGTTTTTCTTCTCCTTCTACTTGCCTTGAGTACCTTTGTCTCTGCTGCTGAAATTGCGATTGCCGCAGGACGCAAAATCAAACTGCAAATAATGGCAAAAGAAGGCGATGTTCGCGCACTTGATGTCCTCAATATGCAGGATCACCCTGGGAGCTTTATCACGGTCGTACAGATAGTACTCAATGCGGTTGCTATCTCGGCTGGTGCCGTGGGTGAATCAGCCATCAGTCCTTATCTGGAGCAGATGTTTAATAGTGAAGCGGTGGCTTCAGTGATATCTTTTGTACTCATCACCAGTCTGTTTTCATTACTTGCAGATCTGATGCCCAGACGCTTGGCAATGTCGAGTGCTGAGGCAATAGCGGTGCGACTGGTACGCCCTATGATTCTCTTGATTTTTGTATTAAAGCCTATCATATGGGTGTTCGATGGTGCTGCAAATATCCTTTTTAAATCCTTTGGTATCTCGACCATCCGCCAAGATGATATGACACCAGAAGATATCTATGCTGTCATGGATGCGGGTGCTGAAGCGGGCGTGATCAAAAAACAAGAGCATCATCTGATAGAAAATATCTTTGATATGCAGGAGCGTACCGTCACCTCAGTGATGAACCCACGCGAAAATATCGTTTATTTTGATACCAAAACCAGTACCGAAGAAGTCGTAAATATCATGATTGAGCAGCCGCACAATAAGTTTTTGGTCTGCCATGATGACGACCTAGAACATATCGTGGGTTATGTAGAGTCTCGTAGCTTTCTAGCCTTGGTTTTAAATCAGCAAGAGGTCAATCTGACAGACAAATCTCTATTAAAACCGGCATTATTTGTACCCGATACCTTGTCTTTGTTTGAAGTATTAGAGATGTTCAAATCGACTGGCGCAGACTTCGCTGTCATCGTGAATGAATATGGGCTTGTGGTTGGTGTTATCACACTCAAAGACGTGATGAGTATCGTGATGGGTGAGCTGGTAACGCTTGAGGAACAGCCTATTGTTCAGCGCACAGACAACTCATGGCTGATTGATGGAATGACACCCATTGAGGACGTCATTCGCGCATTAGATATCGTCGATTTACCGCGCAGTGAGAACTATGAGACCATCAGTGGCTTTATGATGTATATGCTTCGCAAAATTCCTAAGAAGACCGATACGATCGAGTATGCCAATTATCGGTTTGAAATCATTGCAACGGACAATCTAAAAATCACGCAAATGCTAGTGACCAAACGAGAAGATACGGTTTGATTGATTGGCCAATTAATCATTTATTCGATTGGCCTAGGACGCAGGATTTTAGCCTCGCGCACCAAAGATAGCTGTACCAACACGAACCATAGTAGACCCATTGCCTATCGCCTCTGTCATATCGCCACTCATCCCCATACTGAGTGTATCCCAAGCATCCAACTCTGGATGGCTGGCTTTTATATCGTCAAATAGTGCTTTTGTTCGTGCAAAAGCATCTGTGTCTGCTTTAGCAGGGATAATCATCAACCCGCGCAGTTGCAAGCGCTCATAGCCTTTAATCGCTATGATCAATGCTGGCAGTTCTGCTGGTAGGCAACCTGACTTGCTGTCTTCGTTATCAATATTTACCTGAATTAATACGTTCAATGCTGGGAGCTCATCTGGGCGTTGATCGTTTAAACGTTTGGCAATGATATCGCGCTCAAGGGTTTGTACCCAATCAAAATGCTCGGCAATATCGCGTGTCTTATTACGCTGGATACTGCCGATATAATGCCAGACGATATCCGCGCATGCAGGATTCGATTTTAGCGTATTTATTTTTTCAATGGCTTCTTGTAGATAGTTTTCGCCAAAGTGCTGCTGTCCCTCATTCGCCAAAGTAGCAATCATATTGGCAGGCTTGGTTTTTGACACGGCTAGCAAAATGGTAGTATTGGCAGATCTACTATCTCGCTCAGATGCCTGTTCATAGGCTTGGGTCATTTGCTCTTTGACCTGCTGCCAATTAGCGACAAGCGTCTGATTATCAATACTTTGATTTGTCTCTTTCATATCAGTCATATATAAGGCTCTCAAAATTTACTTAATTTTTAATAAAAAATAACCCATCATTCATAGATGAAATTAGCTGAAAAATGACTAATTTCATATTTTCTTAAAGGAGTAGATGGTTAAATACTCACAGTCTTGTTATGATATTGTTACATGCTTTAACATATGCTACTGAATATGATAGCGGTGGTAAAGACTGCATCCTAGTTCACTCTTCCATATTTTACGCTTGAACAAAGCGATTGATGGATAGTTTACCACGTGCCTTTGTGCTCTTTTGTCTTACCCTGACTAATTGATAGGAATATCGGATTATGGCTGAAAAAAACCCCTTAAGTATCGAAGACTTGCTACGTTTTACGGTCAAACATAAAGCATCGGATTTACATATTTCAGCTGGCATGCCTGCGATGATTCGTACCGATGGTGAGATGACACGCATCAATATGCCTGCGATGACGCACCAAGTGGTTCATCAGCTCATTTATGACATTATGAACGACAAGCAGCGCGCTGATTTTGAAGAATTTTTTGAGACAGATTTTTCTTTTGAGATTCCAAACTTAGCACGTTTTCGGGTCAATGCATTCAATCAAAATCGCGGCGCAGGCGCGGTATTTCGTACCATCCCTTCTAAAGTATTGACCATGGAAGACTTAGGGATGGGCGATGTATTCAAACGTGTCTCAGACTTCAAACGTGGCGTGGTGTTAGTTACCGGCCCAACTGGTTCGGGTAAATCGACGACGCTAGCGGCCATGATTGATTATATTAACGAAAGTCGTAAAGAGCATATTTTAACGATTGAAGATCCGATTGAATTTGTCCATGAATCGAAAAAAAGCCTGATTAACCAGCGTGAAGTGCACCGCGATACCTTAGGTTTTGAGCCTGCATTACGTTCAGCATTGCGAGAAGATCCAGATGTCATCTTGGTTGGTGAGTTACGTGACCTTGAAACCATTCGTTTGGCACTGACGGCAGCAGAAACAGGACATTTAGTATTCGGCACTCTGCATACTAGCTCAGCCGCTAAAACAATTGACCGTGTCATCGACGTATTCCCTGCCGCCGAAAAAGATATGATTCGTGCCATGCTATCGGAGTCACTACAAGCCGTTATTTCACAAACCCTATTGCGTCGTCAAGCTGGTGGACGTGTGGCAGCTCATGAAATCATGCTAGGCACACCCGCTATCCGTAACTTAATACGTGAAAACAAAATTGCTCAGATGTATTCTGCCATCCAAACGGGTGCAGGCGAAGGCATGATTACACTCGATCAAACGCTAAAAAACTTGGTTGGCAAAGGCACCATCAGTAAAGATGTGGCTCGTCCTTATGCCAAGCAACCTGAGGCATTTTTATAGTCTCAGCCAAATCACAAAAAAGCGTGAATGGTGCTAGATTGTTATTGGTCTCTATGAATGACCTTTAATACACTACTCTAAATAACTTTTAATCGACTTACATCGAATGCAGGTACGATATGGACATTGATAAATTATTGCAGTTGATGATTAATAAAAATGGCTCTGACCTTTTTATTACTGCTGATGTAGCGCCTTCCATGAAAGTAAATGGAAAAATTTTACCTGTCGGTAAAACCCCTTTGACCGCTGATCAAACTATGATGTTAGTCAAAGGAGTGATGACCCCTAGCCAGCAAAAAGAATTTAAAGAGACGAACGAGTGTCAGTTTGCTATATCTGATGAAGCACAGCAAGCACGTTTTCGGGTCAGTGCATTCATACAGCGCGATATGGCAGGAATGATTTTACGGAAAATTGAGAATAAGATCCCAACTGTTGAGGAACTACGCTTGCCGCCAGCGCTCAAAGAACTGGCCATGAAAAAGCGCGGCATTATCTTGCTGGTCGGCGCGACCGGCACAGGTAAATCCTCTACGCTCGCGGCTATGATTGGACATCGTAACCAAAACTCTCATGGGCATATCATTACCATAGAAGACCCTATCGAGTTTGTCCATAAACATCGTGGTTGTATCATCACTCAGCGTGAAGTCGGTATCGACACTCATTCATTTGAAGCAGGACTAAAAAATACGCTGCGCCAAGCACCAGATGTCATCTTGATTGGTGAGATTCGTAACCGTGAGGTCATGAGCTACGCTATCCAGTACGCTGAGACAGGGCATCTGGTATTTGCAACCTTGCATGCCAATAATGCCAACCAAGCGATTGACCGTATTATTCATTTCTTTGAAACCAGTCGTCATAATCAGCTATTTATGGATTTGTCGCTGAACTTGCAGGCCATTATCGCTCAGCAGCTCATTCCAACCCCTGATGGCAAAGGACGCCGTGCTGCTATTGAGATTTTATTAAACTCACAGCTAATTAGCGACTATATTCGTAAAGGTGAGGTGCATGAAATCAAAGACGTCATGACACGCTCTCGAGACAGCGGTATGCAAACCTTTGATCAAGCGCTTTTTGACTTGTATGAACAAGGAGAGATCACTTATAAAGAGGCAATTTTGCATGCTGACTCCCCTAACGACTTACGTCTGAAAATTAAGCTCAGTAGCAAAAACGGTAAGGCTAATTTAGATGAAGGTGCGGATAGTTTATCGTTAGACATCAGTTAAGCTATTGAGAGTGATGTCAGTACATACTGAAAAATTAAACTCAAAAAAGCCCTTATTATTGATAATGAGGGCTTTTTAATATAAGAGATCTTAGAGTCATGTATAAAAATAAAGCTTTAATTGATAACCAAGGTCTTTATTTGGCACTGTCTCTGCAAGCTTGGTCAGCACAGATACCATATAAGACTAACGAGTGACCCGATAGTTTAAAGCCGTGCTTTTCTGCGACTTTCAGCTGCTCTTCCTCGATCATCTCATTATGGAATTCAATGATTTTGCCACAAACATCGCAAACCAAGTGATCGTGATGCTCTTCTTGGGTAATTTCAAACACTGACAAGTTATTTTCAAAGTTATGACGCTCAACGATGCCCGCCTGCTCAAATTGTGTGAGTACACGATAGACCGTGGCAAGACCAACATCTTCACCTTGTTCGATGAGCGCTTTGTATATTTCTTCTGCACTCATGTGGTGTAACTCGGCGCTTTCTAGCAGCTCTAAAATCTTAATACGAGGTAACGTAACCTTCAATCCTGCTCTACGTAAATCTTGATTGGTAAAAGAAGCCATAATATCCCTTCTGACTGTGACAGTCTTAGCAAATGAAAAACTAAAAAATATGAGATAAATAATCGTTGCTGATTATTCTTTATTAAATATAAGTGGTTTTAACACCCTCAAAACAGTGCTGATGAGGTGACGGACTGCTTTATAATTCCCTGAATAACCGCAGTGCAAGCCTATGAATTTAAAATATAAATAATAAAACCATTCAGGTGGTGTTTGGTAAATAATGTCGTAAGTGGTAGGCAATTGCAAGTAAATGACGTATCATTTGTCCAAGATTGTCGGTCAGACTCGCACCATCTAACTTTGGCCGCGCCTAATTCATTTCTTATGAGTCATCTTACCATGATAAAGACATTAAATTTTCGTCCGTTAAGCCATGCCAGCGTACTACGTAACATTGTTATCACCAGTATGCTGAGCGCTACTGTCGCTATGTCTGGCTGCTCACTATTGAGCGTTTATAAGATTGATTTGCCTCAAGGCACAGCAATTACTCAAACCCAAGCACAAAAACTAAAAGTAGGGATGAATCAGAACCAAGTACTTTATATCCTTGGCAGTCCTGCGATTAGGGACACCCTTGAGCCTAAGCGCTGGGATTACATTTACGATTACCAAGCAGGCACCGAAGGCCGCCGTAAAGGCATTGCTGATGTCAAAAATGCAAGCCAACACTTAGTCGTTTACTTTGATGATAATGGTTTGGTCACTCGCATCGAAGGTATCGAGAGCTTACCAGCATCGTAATCCGTACGACTTATCAGCTCGAATGACTAACAGTTAAAATTAATAATAACTTAACCGCGAGATTTATTTTTGCGCTGAGACATTGGATCAGCGCTTAAACTGCGATATACCTCGATACGGTCAAAAGGCTGCAATAGATAATTCAGCGGCTGTTTTTGTGCATAGATGCCCACATGCCAACGTTTAGCGGTTGGCGTTGTAATGTCTACTGCTTGCTCACACCATTTTGCCAGCTCAGCAAACCTTTCAAGCCAGCCAGCTTGACCTAGTGCCTCATACAGACTCGTACCTTGGGTAACCTTTAACACCAGATAATGCTGGCGCTGCTCATCTTCCGCATACGCCAGATAGACTGTCATTAACTCCGATTGCAGCGCATTACTATTACTATGCTTACTGCCATCACCTGTTAGCTCAACCACTGTATCACCCAACCTATTAACGCCAATAGCAATGCCAGCGGTACGACGAGACGTATCGCGACTCGCCATAAGTTATAGAATGCTTCGCTGCTAAAGTTCAATGATTTGCGCAAATGACTGATCTTCATCTGCCATCCTGCAAATACTGATAGTAGTAGTACCGCTATGCTACTCACTATAACTAGAATGCCTACCAGCCAAGTCGTCGGAATCGCAACCACCAGTAGCAACGCTAAAACAAAAGTTATTATCAAGCTGACTAACAGCCCAAACTTATGCGTTAACTGCTGAGTACTGTAATGCAGCAAATAGCTAACGACGAATAGTACGCCAGCCCAATAGAGTAGTTGTCCAATCGGTGGTAACGACATACCACTAATAAATAACGCGACGACCCCTACTAATAGCTGCAAAATCCAAATTGGCAATACCAATTTAGTGGCACGATCATCACGAGCAGCCCTACTTTGTGCTTGTTGGCTGCTTGCTTCCACGGCGGTGACCGTCTGCTTACTGACCAAGTTTTGCCCGAACCAGTACAACCCTGTACCCGCACCAACACTGACCAATGCTAGCGCCACTGCCCTCGCCCATTCAACCAAGCTGATATCGGTCATAGCAAAACTAATATTAGGCACACCATTTGCGATGCTCAATATTAATCCAACGACCATCAATCCGAGGCCAATAGGCAAAGGCGCGGTCCCAAGCAGACTTAATAGCACAGTAATAACCATCAACCCTGCGGCAACCGCAAAACTTGGTACATCAGGGGTACTATTAAGCTCAGTCAAAGCGGTTAATATCCCTGTACTGGCACTTGATATGATCAATGCTGCAATCACAATAGAAACCAATGCAGCCAGCCAACCAAAGCTTCGCCATATTGGGCTTGCATCTGATTCGCGAGTGAGCTTTTGCATACCTGCCAAAGGTCCCTCGACACTACGATAAGCCAAAGCTATCTCAGCATAAATAACTGGCAACGCGACCAACACCATTGCTAGCAGCCATAATAACCAAAAATCGATCTCACCGATTGAAGCAGGGGCAAACCAGCGAAATAATAATAACGGTAACAATACCGCGATAAAATAAGAAGCATAACGGATCATCATAATCTCAATCCAAACGATCTAATACCATTTACAAGGACGACAGCAGCAAGTAAAACGAGTTTGATACAGCTAATCGCATTTTTGGGTATGGCATAAAGTGAATAACGGTAATTTATAATTATACAGAGCAATGAGTTGCCTCTGTAAAGGAATTCAGCTGTACACTGTCTTTTCAATATAAGGGACAAACAGTTATAAAAAAACCCCGAAATCGGGGTTTAGTAATTCAGACATGATCAATAATTCTATCTACAACGTGCGTATCAGATAGTGATCATCAGTGCCGTTTAATTAGTGAATAGCACTCACATAGTCTGACAAGATACGAATGTCACGATCTGATAGTTTCGATGCAACGGTTTGCATCATGCCCATCTCACCTTCTTTCGCAGCATCATTGACACGTTTTTGATCATCGCTATCGATATCATCAGCACGTCCAGCGGCACGGAATAGTTTTAGCTGAGTGGCAATGTATTGAGCATGCTGTCCGCCTAATTTTGGAAACGCCGCCCAAGGGTTACCTGCAGCGTCCGGACCATGACAACCAGCACAACCAATCACACCGCGTGACTTATCGCCACCCAAGAATAGTTTGGTGGCTTCTTGGTTCGTTGCAGGGTTGCCGTATCCAACACCCCAAGGCGCTTGGCTAGAGTAGTAACCTGCCACGTTGGCTAGATCTTGCTGAGACAAGTTAGCAACCTGTGACTGCATGATACCGTTTTTGCGATAGCCTGCTTTAAAGTTAACTAACTGTTTATAAAGATATTTTACATTTTGGCCGCCAAGGTTTGGCTGCGCAGGAACAATACTGACCCCATTAAGACCATGACAAGCAGCACAAACGGTTTCTGCAATTTTCTGACCTGCATCGACGTCATACTCAGGAACAATAATAGCAGCTTGTACGCTGAAACTTGCAACGCATAAGCTGGCAGCAGCGATTAACTTTTTCATTGATACAAATCCTACTAGCTCGGCGTAAGCATTATTTAGAGTGATTGCACGGATAAGATACCTAATATAGTCGCCTCTTTAATCATAGGCGTGGCATATATTTTGAGGTCTTGGACACAAGCAGTCTGAAAGTACTTACTAACATCAGGGTTTATTTTCGATTATTATAGCAAGACTTTGTATCATTTGCCTACTTAATCGTAGTATTCATCAGTTTTCTGATGAGCATAGCCTAAAGTATAGGGCAAAAATAAAAAGCGCACTCAGGTTGTAAACCCAGCGCTCTATTTTATCGCTTCAAGCTTCATGTCTAAATGGACTACTTGCTCATATACTCGATAAGCTTGCGGTAGTCATCATCGCTACAGGTGTTACAAAGACCGCCTGCTGGCATTTGAATCATGCCACTTTTGACAGATTTAATGAGTGTCGGCATGCCCTTTTGCTCAATAAGTTTCTGCCATTTGGCACTATCGCCTTTTTTGATAGCATTTAGTGCGCCACTATCATGACAGGCTGCACATGAGTTATCATAAGTAGTAGCAATATCAGCCGCACCTGCGCTACTGATCATGATGCCACTTAGCAGTAAGGCAGCACTGCCAACTGTTAGAGCATGATAGCCCTTACTAAGAAGTCTATTGATTGGAAACATAGAGCACCTCCTCGTGAGATTTCACGTGTCACATCAATCGTTCTATTAAATGTCTTTTATTAAATATTGTAACAATATATGTCATGCAAACATAGATAAATTATATTCAGCTTTGTCAACACTAAAAACTTATTCTAATCAACAATTAACTTTAATGTTATCCTACTATTTATATGATGCTAATCGCAGTTATTTCAATAAGTAAGACAGGTAATAGTATAGAATAGCGGATAATATCAAATCGCTAACTTTACAAGGTGTAAGCGCTGATAAAGAAGAGCCTCTTACCACTTTTTGTATATTTGCTGAATTGAAGTCATGGCTTAAGCCAACCCACCAGCTAACCAGAATTTTATACCCGTATCTAATTTTTTAAGATTAATGAGCCATTTATGAATACCCCGTTTACCGATGTTGCTGCCGAACATGCGCTGTTCAACACCAAATCCCGTCAGAAAATTCAGCAGACTGAATTTATGACATCAGCGCCTACCTTTAAGCTTTGCCCACCTGATATGGGATTAGAAGTTGCCTTTGCAGGACGCTCGAACGCTGGTAAATCCTCAGCCATCAACGCTTTGACCAATCAGCGCCAGCTTGCACGCTCGTCCAAAACGCCAGGACGCACGCAAATGATTAACTTTTTTAGTATCGGTAACCCTGATAGACGACTGGTTGATTTGCCAGGTTACGGCTATGCCGCTGTACCACTTGAGATGAAAAAAGAATGGCAGGTCGAGCTAGAAGAGTATCTAGTATCGCGCTCAAGCCTTGCTGGCCTAGTACTTATGACGGACATTCGTCACCCACTCAAGTTTTTTGACGAGCAGATGCTGCATTGGGCAAAAGATGGTGACCTACCCGTACACATCTTGCTGACTAAAGCGGATAAGCTTAAGTATGGCGCGTCCAAAAATGCCTTACTCAATACCCGCAAAAGACTCAAAAAACTCGGCTTAAACTGTACTATCCAGTTATTTTCAGCCTTGAGAAAAGAAGGTCTGGATGAGCTGGCTGGTGTCATGGGTAGATGGTACGATTATCAACTGGATAATGACAAAATCATTGAATCGTCTTTTGCGTTATTAGAAGGCGATGAGTTAGAAGACGCCATTGAAAAAGAAAGCAGTCAAGAAGAAAGTAAATAGAAATTATAGGGCGTGTTGAACATTCGACCATGGCACTGACAGCGACTATTTTTTAGGCGATTCGATGTTAAAAATAATAAGTTTAGTCATTCTAAGCGCTTATTTTTAACGATGAAGCGGCAAAAAAGAGTCCTGTCCC
>NZ_MRYC01000026.1:0-29279 GCF_001921765.1 Psychrobacter sp. C 20.9
GGGCTGATGCTAAAATTGCCCCATACTGCGTTACAAATCTCGCTAAGGCATCTGCATTATCGTCGCTTTGTGCCTTGTCTGGAACAATTTTAGCGATCAGCAGTGGCTATTTGCGAATGTTCAACACGCCCTATTAATTATAAAAAATTCAATGCGCGCATGACCAGAATAAATATATTATCCCTCATACTCTTTCAATACCTTTAAAACGATCTCTCAAAAACCTATGACCGAACAACCTTATACCCCTATATCTCAAATATCAAAAGACGCTAATAATATGGTACCACCTACCGCTGACTCACAAGACGATAAACCAGTAATATCTAACGCCCCAAATCCTATTTTTACTGAGGTTCAAAAAAGTTGCCGTATTTCGGCTGAGCAACTAAAACGCTATAGCGACCCTGATGAGCTGCCTGCCGACACACGTACTGCGCCCGACTTAGATGTTGGCTTCGGTCAACAGCGTGCGCTCAAAGCCCTGCACACTGCGCTAGACATCAAAGCAAGTGGCTATCATGTGTTTGCTGCTGGCGAGAACGGCTTGGGTAAGCGTACTGTCATCAGTCGCCTGTTGGCCCGTATTGCCGCCGATGCACCAACGCCTGATGATTGGGTTTATGTGCACAATTTTACCGATCCGCGTACGCCACTGGCTCTGCGTCTACCTGCAGGGCAAGCCGCCTTGCTACAACAGCAGGTCAATAACTTGTGGCAACAGGCAAAAAAGCGACTAAGCCAACGCTTTCGTAGTGATCAATACCAAAGTAAAATCGAAGCGATTAAAAATAATACGCATCAAAAAGAGAGTCATGCTTACGACGCGCTAAACGCTGAGGGCAAACAGTATGACCTCGCCTTAACGTTTCGCTCGTTTGATAACAAGGCAGTTTTCGTCCATCCCAGTCAGCTGACGACAGACAGTAGTAGCGACCCTGTAAAGGCTTCAGAATCATCTAGCAACAGTGCAAATTCGTCGCCAAGAAATGATAACGAAAAAGCCAATATATTGAGCAACGATAAGACTAACCATGATGAAGATCAAAACAACGCTCAAAATTCTGAGTATGGTAACAGTGAGTACGAGGCTGAGTTAAATAACTTCGTACAGAAAAACCATATGCAAAAGCGCCTCAGTCAGCTAACCATTGCGTTGGAGCAGTTAGAAGACGAAGCCAACGATGCGATAGAATCACTGCATCGCAGTATCGCACGCCGTGCACTACAGCCTTTGTTCGCGCCTGTTTATGAGCAATTTGCCACGCACCCACTTGTGGTTGACTATCTCAAAGCCATATTTGCCGATATGGTTACTCATGTAGAGCGTATCGTTAACGGCGATGATGAAGAGTTTGTGACGGCTGTATTGACCACAACACCCAGCCGTTACGCGGTCAATGTCATTGTCAGTCACGCACCAGACAGTGGCGCGCCTGTTGTCTTTGAAGACTTACCAACCCATCTAAACTTATTGGGTCATGTTGAGCAAATCACTCAATTAGGGACAGTAACGACTGATGTCAGTATGATTCGCGCAGGTGCCCTACACCGTGCCAATGGCGGCTACCTGCTGCTAGAAGCCAGCCATTTACTTGAGCATCCTTATGCATGGCAAGGTCTAAAGCGCGCGCTACAGTCACGTAAAATTAAGCTCTCAAGCCTTGAGCAAATGCTAACGCTAACAGGTAGCTTGTCTTTATCACCAGCGCCCATTGATCTTGATATCAAAGTGATCTTATTAGGTGAAGCAGACTTATATTATGAGCTGCTTGAGCTTGAGCCTGAGTTTGATGCAGTGTTTAAAGTTCGCGCGGACTTTCATGATGATGTGACGCGCACCAGCGAGCATGAATTGGCACTGGTAGCGAAAATGGCAGACATCATCGATTATGCTAATCTCTATCCATTCGATAGTAGCGCGCAAGCCACGTTACTTGAGCATTTGAGCTTGCAAGCTGAAGAGCAGGACCGTTTAAGCCTACACAGTGATTTGTTGATTAAACTGTTGCATGAATCAAACCGTCACGCTCGTTTAAATGATGAGACAATGGTGACATCAGATCATGTCACTCAGGCAATTGACGACATGGATGAGCGCTCAGGATATTTGCGCGATCTATACTGGGACGAACTCAAAAACGGCCAGCAGCTGATTCAAACCCAAGGCAGTGCAGTTGGGCAAGTCAACGCCCTGACCGTCGTCAGCTATGCCGATAGTGAGTTTGGCATGCCAGCGCGCCTCACTGCGGTCATTCAGCCCAATATTGGCGCAGGTGAAATCCTTGATATCGAGCGTGATGTAGACTTGGGTGGTAGCTTGCACGCCAAGGGTATGTTGATCATGACCAGTTATTTGCGTGCGTTATTTAGCCAACACCATGCGCTAAATTTTAGTGCTTCGCTCGCGTTTGAACAAAGCTACGCCCATATCGATGGTGATAGTGCCACCGTTAGCGAAGGTTGTGCGCTACTATCCGCTTTAGCAAATGTCCCTATTGATCAATCCTTTGCCATTACTGGTTCTATGAATCAGCTGGGCGAAGTACAAGCGGTTGGTGGTATCAATGCCAAAATCGCCGGCTTTTTTGATGCGTGCCGTGAACAAGAGTTGACGGGCGCTCAAGGCGTGGTCATTCCAATGGCCAATGTCAAACAACTCATGCTACGCGACGATATCATTGCTGCGGTAAAAGACGGCGACTTCCATATTTATGGCGTTTATACCTTGAGTGAAGCATTGACCTTAATGACAGGCCTACCCATCGATACCATGAATAAAAAAGGTCGCTACCGCAAGGACAGCCTATTTGGCAAAGTCCTAAATCGTCTGATGTTATGGGATGAGAACCAAGACGGCGATGATGAGGTAGATGATAAAAAGTCAAAAAAGAAAGAGAAGAAAAAACGCAAAGCCAAGCGCCAAAAAAAAGAGGACAAAATAAAAAAAGAAAAACGTAAAGGCGAAAATAGCGATAGTGACGTCACTGACAATCATGAGCAAAGTGAAGCTTAAAGTATCAATGACAACACACCAAAATGATAATTAGGACGTATCTAGACCATGTTTAGACGGCGCCTAAACGATGTCTAAATGTATACGAACGTCCCTAGACGCTTTGATGCTTTTCTGAGATGATAAACAACCAGCCAAAATCTGTAGAACAATAACCTGTGACTTTATAAAGGGTATTTTTTGATGACTGTACATTCTACTAATGCCAATAACCTTCAAGCTCAGTCAGATTCTGATGAGCAAGCAATTGCAATAGAGGCGGCAGAAAACGATGTGTTAAAAGAGACCCAGGATAATCGTTACGGGGCAGCGACAACGGCTCGTCAATGGCAAGTACTGTCACAGCTACAGCGCAATCGCTGGGTAGGTACGACTCATATTTATGAACAGCTCATGATGGCCGGTTTTGACATCAGCCTGCGTACCGTGCAACGTGATTTGAACGCATTGGCCAAACGCTTTCCTATCGAAAAAAACAACGCCAATCCACAAGGTTGGCGCTGGAAGGAAGATGCACCGCTGCAAAGCTTGCCGCATATGAACCTCTCGCAGGCAGTTGCTTTTAATATGGTCGAGGCCAATCTCACTCAGCTATTGCCACCTGTGATTTTAGACGAACTATTTCCGTGGTTTGATCTAGCAAGACGACAGCTCAAAAACAGTAAAGTCACGCATTCATGGATAGACCGTGTACGTATCGAGCCTGCTACCCAGCCACTTATTGCCCCAGATATAGATTTAGATAGCAAAGACAACATTTACCATGCATTGTTTTATCAGCTGCAAATTAATGCTTGCTACACTCGCAGCAATAAATCAGAGGCCAGTGAATACACCCTAAATCCTATTGCCATTATCCAGCGTGGCGTGATTATTTATCTACTGGCAACTCGTACCGATGATCCAAAATCCACCATCCGCACTTTTGCGCTGCATCGATTTGATAGAGTCGAGATTTTAGAGAGCGCAGCACAGACACCAGATAACTTTCAGCTCGATACTTATTTGGATGAAGGCAGCATGGGCTTTAGCCATCCGTTATTCGGTGAGCTGGCTGAGCGTGGTAAAAACACAGCCGTTGAGCTACAATTTACGCAACAGGCAGGCAGAAGCCTGACTGAAAGTAAGCTGAGTGATGATCAAATCGTCACATCAAACGACGACGACACCCTAACAATAAAAGCGACCGTTAATTTGACCTCACAGCTGGTTTGGTGGTTACGTGGTTTTGGCAGTGGACTGTTAGACGCCAAGCCTGCACTCCTTTATCAAGCGGTATTGGACCAACCTGCAATGACAAACAACGAATAACACTCGAATGACACTAATCGTTAACCACTAAAAATTAAAAAAGGAATATTATGCCAACCGCTGCCCCATCACCGCTGCTTTCCGACAGTTTAAGAGGACTGGGCTTGGATACGGGAACGTTATTTTTTGCGCTCAACTATGAATTTACTAAGATCGAGCCAAAAGGGTTGTTTAAACGTTTTAAAAAGGACAAAAGCGCGGTAGATATCGACTTGGCTTGCATTTTATATGATGACAATTGCATCATTAGTGATATTGTCTGGTTCAAACAATTACGTGACAAAGCTGAATCCGTCAAGCACCAAGGAGACAGTCTAAACGGTAAGGATCGCGGAGAGCAAGCCATGTATTTGGCTCCGCTTGATCAAGAACAAATCAGACTAGAGCTAGAAGAAATTCCCTTACATATCACTCATATCGCTTTGATTGCCAACTCCTATCACGGGCACTCACTCTCTAGGGTCAAAAAAGGTGAGATTCATTTGAGTGATGATGAGGGTAACCGCTGTTTTGAAGTCAACCTAAAGCAGCTCCCACGTGATTGTAAAACGCTTTGGGTGGCTCATTTGCGCCGATCCGTTGATGACTGGCATTTAACCCTACAAAATTTACCACTGAGCGCAGAAGATCTCTCAAAAGCGGCGCAAGAAGTTGCGCATGAATTGGCACGGGCGCTACCGATTCCTCAAGGAATATAGCGTTAGTCGATCATAAAATCTAAAAATGGTACTGCGTCTCAACCACACAGTACCCTTTATATGTTTCCTGACAAATATACTTGTTTCTAGAAATCTTAAGCATAAATTTCTATGATTGCCTGATAGATACTAAGCTATAAAACCTCACCGCAATGCGGGCAAAAATTCTTTTGACGCACCTCCACTTCTTTTTCGCGCCGCTCAAGCTCTTGCTCACGTAGCACTTGCAGTACAATATTTTGTGCTTGCTCTTTATCCAGTCCCAGCTCTCGGCGAATCTTGTCAATCATCATCTGATTTTGTACCAAATCAAAGTCGCTATCGATCAGCTGCTCACGAAAATGCTGCTCCAGCTCTTCACGGCGTTGTGCCAATTCATTTGCCAGACCTGTCGCCAAAATACCTGCGGGCAGTGCAGCCAAACCCACACCCAATATCGTAATAATAGCACCCAATATCTTGCCAGCATTAGTGATTGGTGTGACATCCCCATAACCCACCGTCGTAAGCGTCACCACCGCCCACCACATGGCTTTGGGTATTGACTCAAACTCTTCTGGCTGCGCATGGTTTTCAACCAAATAAATGCCACTCGAGGCAGTCACAATCATAATAATCAATATAAAAATAACCGCTTGGAACGAACCGCGCTCTTTACTGATGACCACTAGCAGGATACGCATGGACGCAAAATAACGCGTCAGTTTGAGAATACGGAACAAACGCAAAATACGTAAGAAACGCAAATCGATATTGACGAAGAAGTTTAAGAAGGCTGGAACAATGGCTACCAAGTCAATGAGTGCAGAAGGACTTCTCACCCAATCCCAACGCTGTTTCCACGTTGTATTGTCCGGTTTGGCTTCAGCGACACTCCATAGCCGCAGCAGATACTCAATCGAAAAGACCACAATAGAGAAGTTTTCAAACCAAGTAAAATAATTTTGATAAGGGTAGTACCAGCTGTCAACTGACTCAGCAATCACAGCTGCCACATTGGTCATGATCAAAAATATGAGAAAATAATCAATATAGCGGCTAAATAAAGTGTCATGTTCATCATTTTGCAACGTATCATAAACAAAATGACGTAAGCGCCTTATAGATTGGAGTAGCATGCCGTCCCTATTCGGTGAAATACCGGTATTATATAAATAAAATAAATTAACTGCCTTGCAAGGTGTTCAAGCGCTCTATCACCAAGAGCGCACGCTTTATTCAATGCGCTTTCATCAATGCACTTTGATCAATACGAAAATATCAACTATTTGACATGACCCAGCATGGCATTGGCTTATCGCCTGTTCATCAGCAGCCGCTATTATGTCCCATGTAGATAATAAAGATAGACTGCTATTAATAGCACCAATGCGGTGCCTACTACTGATAATCGTAAAAACTGCTCATCAGCGGGCAATTGCTGGCTGATGTCTTGAGCAGGTACTAAAAATAAATGGCACTCAGGGCAACAAGAATCTACCTGATTCAATATTTTGGTAGAACGGGCGTTCTTACAACGTAGTGGGGAGTTGCTACAATAACCGAGCATAATACGTACGCCTCTTATCAAATCATGAATATCAATTCAGTAAGCCGTCACCATTTATTTCCAATTCTACCGTTTAGACATTAGCAATAATCAATATATAGTTGATCCAATTTAAGAGTGGTACAAGGCAACCGAGTGCAGATGTATACGTCATACTTCAAGCGAGGTTAACGCTGTAACGCTTTTTTAGTGGATTGACTATAATTCTTATCTACCCATTTTCAGAGTATCACAACAGGCTTATACCCTACCTCACAATAATCAATTTTTTTAAATAATCAAAATAATTATACAATTATTGCCTTTACTATAAATAATTAAATAAAACTTAGTAAAGCATAATTAAAACCTTACAGTAATTATGGTTTTATACTATAATAGAGTCATAATGTTACCGCTTTATCATCCATTATAACATTATGTATCAGTGTGCAATGTCATCCCTTATTAGCACTGATAACCTTTTAATATATTAAGGAACCAAATCATGAAACTACAATCCCTAGTTTTAGCCGCTGCCACTGCCCTTACCATGACCACTGCTTTTGCCGTACCTGCTGGCACTTGGTCTATTGCGGCTGGTGCACATTATGTTGACCCTAAAAGTGATAATGGCACTCTAGATAATGGTTTGTCTGTTGATGTTGACGGCGATATACAGCCAACTATTAGTGGTGAGTATTTCATTGCCAACAATGTCGGTGTTGAGCTACTCGCAGCACTTCCATTTCATCATGATTTTGATCTAAACAGTGCGGATGGCACAAAAGTTTTAACAGGTAAAACCCAACACTTACCACCAACTCTTTCTGTGCAATATCACTTTGACTCTGACAACATGCCAATGAATATCAAGCCATTCGTTGGTGTTGGCGTGAACTATACGACCTTTTTTAAAGAAAGAATCTCTACTGGTGGTGATTTAGATCTTGATGATAGCGTTGGTGTGGCTGGTCATGTCGGTTTAGACATTCCTTTCGCTCCAACTGAAGCTTTCCGTATCGATGCGCGTTATATGGACATCAAAACAGATGCTACTTTAGATGGCAGTGACATCGGTGAAATCGATATCAGCCCTTGGGTATATGGCGTTGCATTTGTTAAACAGTTTTAATCACAAATCGTATTAAACTCGATGATCTAAGTATAAAAAGCCAGCGCTGATGCTGGCTTTTTTTTGGCTAACATTTGCTTATTTCAAATACAGTACTGCTCAAAAAAAAAAGACCACCCTTAGGCAGTCTTTTTTTGGTTTTAGTTTTTAGCGTAGCGTATCAGCTATAGCAAAATACGGCGTGGATCAGCAAGCAATGTAGCAACATAGCGAGTGAATACCGCTGCATCCGCACCATTGATGACGCGGTGGTCATAAGACAATGACAATGGCAGCATCAAGCGCGGCTCAAAAGTCTGCTTAGCCGCGTTCCAAACAGGCTGCATAGTCGCTTCTGATGCGCCCAAGATCCCCACTTGTGGCCAGTTGACCAGTGGCGTGAATGCTGTACCGCCCAAGATACCTTGGCTTGATATGGTAAAGCTTGCACCTTGCATGTCTTTAGTAGTGAGCTTTTTATCACGTGCTTTGCCTGCCAACTCACCAATTTCGATGGCGATCTGCTTGATGCCTTTGTCCTGTGCATTTTTAATCACAGGAACCACTAGGCCGTCATCAGTCGCAACCGCAATACCCATGTTAACACTCTTACGCAAAATCACTTGCGTATTGTCATCACTCAAATGACTGTTAAAGCGTGGGTGCTGGGTCAAAGCGTAAGCAGTTGCTTTAACAATAAAGGCCAAAATAGTCAGGCCAATACCTTGCGCCTTCATGTCACCCTTTAGCTCACCGCGTAGTTTTTCAGTTTCAGTGATATCAGACAAATCAAACTGTGTCACTTGCGGTAGATAGGTATTGTAGTTCAGCTGCGGGATTGACACTTTTTGCAAGCGGCTTAAATCTTGGGTTTCTGTTTCGCCCCAGATTTCAACATTGCTCATATCAGGTAGTTTTGGCAGACCTGAGCTAACAGCACCCTGAGCAGCTGGTGCGGCTTGTTGGGTGGTCAAACGGTTTTTAACATGCGCAAACAGATCTTCTTTTAGAATGCGATCGTTTAATGCTGAACCATTTACCTGTGTGATATCGACGCCAAGCTGACGAGCCAATTTACGTACAGCAGGACCTGCATATACATCAACCAACTTTTCATTGACTTCCGCTTCGCTCAATTTTTTGCCCGCAGGTGCAGCAGTTGAGGTCGGTGCAGGCGCTTGCTTTGGCTCGCCTGTTGGGGCTGGCTGTGACTTGCTTTCAGTTTTCGGTGCAGGCTTGTCCGCTTTATCTTCAGTTTTAGCAGTATCTGCTTTCGGTTTTGCCTTAGGAGTACCTGCCGCTTTAATAACGATAAAGTCTTGACCGTTGGCAACAGTGTCACCAGCATTAACCAAGATTTTTTCGACTACGCCTGCTTCTGGTGCAGGCACTTCGACTGAGGCTTTGTCTGACTCAATCAGTAGAATAGACTCATCGGCACTGACCGTGTCGCCTACACTCACCATAATCTCAGCCACTTGCGCTTCATCAACGCCTATATCTGGCAGTGCATGGGTAGTCGATGCGCCTTCGCCAGCATCATCAGTCGCTTCTTCTGCATCTGCATCATCTTCAACAGGTGCGTCTTCATTATTATCGTCTGCTTGTTCTGAATCAGTTACTTCTTCGGCAGTATCGTCATTATCATCGCTTGCGTCAGCACTCTCTACTTCGATCAATACCATACCTTCGCTGACTTGATCACCAATGGCGACATTGATTTTGGTGACTTTACCAGCAGCAGAGCTTGGTACTTCAACTGACGCTTTGTCAGACTCTAACAAAACGATGTTGTCATCTTTTGCGATGACATCACCCACTGCTACCATAATTTCGCTGACTTCAGCACTATCGACACCCAAATCGGGGGCTTTAATGTCCATGTTTTATCTCCTAGTCTTATGATTATTATTCTTTGACATCACCGTCATTGAGCAAGGGCGCATCTGCTTGATCTTCGGCGCGGCCTTCATTGCTGATATCTTCATCGTCTTCAGCAACGAACTCAGGCACAGGACTTGGGTTGACTTTGCCTGGTGCAGGTGCATCTGGAGAATGATCATAATAAGACTGTTGGTGCCATGCAGGTGGCTGATCCGCATCGATGCCTAAGCTTGAAATCGCATCTTTTACCAAACGCATCTCGACTTCACCCTCATCCGCTAAGCGCTTAAGCGTGGCGACAACGATATGAGCCGCATCAACGTTAAAGAAGCTGCGTAGGTTCTCGCGAGTATCAGAGCGGCCATAACCATCTGTGCCAAGCGTGGTATAAGGACGGTTGTCTGGTAACCAAGCACGAATTTGCTCTGAGTAGTTACGCATGTAGTCAGTGGCTGCAACTACGATGCCTTCGTGCGGTGCTAATTGCTCAGTAACCCATGGCACTTTTTCTTCATCCATTGGATGTAGACGGTTGTAGTCGTCACAAACCATACCATCACGAGTCAACTCGTTGAAGCTAGTGACACTCCAAACGTTTGATGTGATATTGAACTCATCTTTTAGGATCTGAGCCGCTTTTTGTACTTCACGTAGAATCACGCCTGAACCCAATAGCTGTACCTGAGTTGAGCCGTTGTCTTCAAGTAAATACATACCGCGCTTGATACCTTCCTCCCTTCCTTCTGGCATGGCAGGCTGGTCGTAGTTTTCGTTCATTAGCGTTAGGTAATAATAAACGCGCTCGCCTTCTCCGTACATACGGCGTAGGCCATCATGTACGACAACAGCTAGCTCATAACCATAGCAAGGATCATAGCTCACGCAATTCGGTACAGTGTTAAACAAAATCTGCGAATGGCCATCTTGATGCTGTAAGCCCTCACCATTCAAAGTCGTACGACCCGCAGTAGCCCCTAATAAGAAGCCTTGTGCCTGACAGTCACCTGCTGCCCACGCCAAGTCACCTATGCGCTGGAAGCCAAACATCGAGTAATAGATGTACATCGGAATCATTGGTAGCGCGTTCACAGAGTAACTGGTTGCCAAGGCAATCCATGTACTCATCGCACCCGCTTCGTTGATACCTTCTTCTAACATATGGCCATCGATGGCTTCTTTATAGCCCATCAATGCTTCGCTATCTTCTGGCGTATATTTTTGTCCGACCGCAGAGTAAATACCCAATTGACGGAACATACCTTCTAAACCAAAGGTACGCGCTTCGTCTGGTACGATTGGTACCACACGATCTTGGATGTCTTTGTTTTTCAGCATGGCTGATAACAGACGTACAAATACCATCGTCGTTGATTGCTCTTTACCATTACTACCCTTTAATACGCGATCAAATATCGACAGCTCAGGGATGTTCAGCGGAATATGGCCACTACGGCGGTTTGGCAGATGACCACCCAATGCTTCACGGCGACCTTTTAGATATTTCATTTCCGCCGAACCTTCTTCAGGACGGTAGAATGGTAGGGTCTCTAATTGCTCATCGGTAAATGGCAAATCAAAGCGATCACGGAAATAAACAAGCGCCTCTTGATCAAGTTTCTTGATTTGATGCGATTTATTGACCGCTTGTGTTGTGCTTGACAAACCATAGCCTTTGACAGTTTTGACCAGTACGACCGTTGGCTGACCTTTGGTTTTCATCGCTTCGCTAAACGCAGCGTACACTTTTTGTGGATCATGACCACCACGGTTTAGGCGTGCAATGTCTTTATCAGTCAATGCATCTGCCATTTCTTTTAATTCAGGATATTTACCAAAGAATTCTTTGCGAGTAAATTCAGGCGTACGCGCTTCATATAGCTGGTATTCACCATCGACCACTTCTTCCATACGATGTTTGAGCACGCCAGTATCATCATTGGCAAGCAGGCTATCCCATTTACCACCCCAAATGACTTTAATCACACGCCAGCCAGCACCGCGGAATACCGACTCTAGCTCTTGAATAATTTTACCATTACCACGGACTGGACCATCAAGACGCTGTAGATTACAGTTAACAACCCAAATTAGATTGTCCAACTTCTCACGACCAGCAAGAGAGATTGCGCCTAAGCTTTCTGGCTCATCCGTCTCACCATCACCTAAGAATGCCCAAATTTTACGGCCTTCTTTTTCGAGCAAGCCACGGTTTTCCATGTAACGATGCACGTGAGCATGATAGATCGACATGATCGGACCTAAGCCCATTGATACCGTTGGGAACTGCCAATAGTCAGGCATCAAATATGGATGAGGATAGCTTGATAAGCCTTTACCACCCACTTCACGGCGGAAGTTATCAAGCTGATCTTCGGTTAGACGACCTTCTAAATAAGAACGTGCATAGATACCTGGCGCTGAGTGACCTTGATAATAAATCATGTCCCCACCGAAGTGATCGCTTGCCGCACGGAAAAAATGGTTGAATCCTGTTTCATAAAGCGTGGCACTAGAGGCAAATGACGCCAAGTGACCACCCAAATCATCATCGTTTTTGTTGGCACGCATGACCATTGCCAAAGCGTTGTAACGAATCAACGCACGAATTTTACGCTCCATACCAAGATCGCCTGGATACATTGGCTCATCTTCAACAGCGATACTATTAATATACGCGGTATCCAATCTATTAAATGGTAGCCCTTCTTGCACCGCCATATTGTACAAGGCTTTTAGAAGAAACTGCGCGCGATCCTTATCTGCATGTTTGAGAACAGACTCAAAGGCTTGTAGCCACTCTTTGGTTTCGGTGCTATCAGCATCCTTGTAATAATTCATTGTTGTCGATCCTTTTATATCAGTCATACCTACCTATCTAGACGGTAAGGCTTTGTTAAATACTGGTGTGAAGTGAGATATCGGTTTACTTATGACTTCCTTGCTATGTCCAAGCATTCCCTTGTTTCATACGGTGAGATACAGCTAGATTATACAAAATAGTGCCACTGAGAATTGACATATGCGTCAAATGGACGAAACTACAAAACAGATCATACTGTTGTCCCTGTATATTCAGTCATGAATGATTTTGACACTCTATTATAAGCGTTTGCGAGGCAATTGTTTATGGCTGTAGAGAAATGGATAAATAACAAGTATTTTTTAAATAAATAATGATTAGTTATTAGGTAAATATTATTAATTGATAGCTTTATGGAATATGACTGGTTAATCTTGCAACATAGGGTAACTGGTCATGACAAAAATGCCATTCATCTATTTAATATGATTTTTACAAAAATATTACTTAAAATACAAAATATGTATAACACGATTTTTTTTGGTAAATAAACGTTTACATTAGGCTTTAATACATAGGAATATTGAGATGCAAAAGGTAGAGCGACTTTTGAATTCAACGAAAAAGCATTTATTCAATAGATATATATGTCAGATAATGACATTGTTAGCTGCTATTCCTATGTTTTTGATTAGCAATGTAGCTTTTGCTGAAGCTGATCCTGTATGTCCAAGTGGACATGCTATGTATTACTTAGGCTCTAAGAGTACTACAACAGCGCCTAAGGCCACCTTGAGTTGGTCAGCAGCAGGCAACTCTAGTACCACTTATAGCTTTGACAGTGGTCTTAAACTCGTCTTATCTTTTTCCGATATCAACTTTATTAGAACTGGCTATCCAGAAGTTAGCAGTTTTGCTGGTGTTACTACCAATGCTCTTAACATGCGTCATAGCAGCGAAAAAATTGATGTGAATCACAGGTTGACGGCCACTATTAATAAACCCGTTACAAAATACGGTTTTGTCGTTCAAGACTTAGATGCAAATGCTGCTGGAAGATACACTGAGTCGGTATCAATTGTTACTACAGGTGGTTCTTTTAGCAATTTCGCTAACAACTTTACTGTATCCAATTCGAATAAAACGATTACTGCAAACCAGTGGGCAAACTGTAGTCCTAGTAGTCCATGTAATTTTAATATTGAATGGGAAGCCCAATCAGCAAATACGCCATTTGTAACCACACATGGTAATCCATACTCTGGTGCCTCCACGACAACGTCAACTGGTGATCATTTAGTAGGCTATTCCGATTTCTACTTTTGCCTCGCGCCGCCCAAACTCATTGTAAAAAAAGCATTAAATAGCACACGTGTCAAAACTAACGACCAGTTTGAAATTGTAGTTAGTGGTGGATCAATAGCTACAAATAGTTTTACGACTACTGGTACAGGCTCAACAATTACCAATGGGACTAGTACTACGCTTAGCTTAGCAGAGAACAATATATATACCGTCACAGAAAAAGCGATGAATGGTACGACGCTTGGTGAGATAGCAAATTATAACGCTACTTATACTTGCAGCAACGCTACTACAGGTAGTACAACGGTTATGCCTACGACTGCAATGAGCTATAACCCTACTACTAAAACTCGTTCATTCACCCTTAGTAATGTTACTTATGGTGATGAAATTACATGTACTATCACTAATAGTGCAAACTACGTATTCTCAGGCACCGTATTTAACGATAACGGTAACGTTGCAAGCCCAAATAAAGACGATGTATCAGATAAATATCTAAATAATGTCTTTTACTTTAACGGTAAGTACGATTCACCAACTGAATCTGGGATCCCCTTTACCACTGGTCACACCATTACTTTGAATAAATGTGCCGGTGATAGTGGGACGTTTTCACCTCAAACAGTGAATATCAATAGTGACGGTACCTACAGCTTCAATTTGACATCTGCACAAGTTGGCAGTTACACAAGACTCTGTGTCACTCAGAATGAACCTAGTAATTATACATATTCTGTAGACACGACAAGCGATGTGCGACAAATAAACATCATTAATAGTCAGTACAACTATCCTAGCAATGATTTCGGTGATGTTATTCAAGAAAATGCTGCATTGGTATTGATCAAAAGTCAGTATATTCATGACTGTAGTCTAAATAACCTTGCCACAATTGGTGTTAATTATGAAGGTAGTGCTAGCAGCGCGTATAGTATAAAACCAATATCTGGCATTGTGCCAGGACAATGTATCGCTTATAGAATTGAAGCTATCAATCGAGGTAATGTTTCTCTGACAGATATTGTTATCAAGGATAAGCTACAGAGTAAAAACGACTCTAATAATTCGCTAATTACTTCTACCTTAGTTAATCCAATACCTATTGGTGAAAATAGTGGCACTCCATCATTTGCAACAAACTCAGTATCTATTGGTAACAACGGTACAGTGATCACCAATACTTTTTCCTTAGGTGCTACTACAGCCACTCGCCGTCAGGCCATTCGTTTTAATACTAAATATGGTACTACCATTAGTAACTAAACACCTGTGTATCGAATTACTGAGTACTCAATCAAGCCCTGTCTTCTTAGACAGGGCTTTTACCGTTTGGTCATCTTGAAACACCATTTGTCATCTTTATAATTGATACTTGTATCGATTACGTTACAATAGCTTAAAGGGGAATGTGTGCTTTTTATAGACGACCCTGATAGCAAATGATAGACAGTTTCACGGCAGCCCAAAGCATCAGTATCCCAATGATAGTAACGGTATAAGAAAGGATTTTATATGAAACGTTTCAAGATTCTACGCAATATTCTATTAGCTACTATAGCTTCTAGCTCTTTACTAAATGTAGCACATGCTGATGATGCTCTAAAAATGGAACTAACAGCCAATCAAGTCATAAAGAATGCGGAAGGTAAAACAGTCTATACGCCAGTACGCACCGCACCGGCAGGTACTGTGATTCAGTATAAAGCGAATTATACCAATACCATCAATAAAGATATTAACGATTTAATGGTGACGCTACCTATTCCTGCCAATATGACATTTACTGGCGATGCGATGCCTGCAAGTGCGCAAGCCAGTATCGATGGCAAAAACTATGCTGATATGCCACTTATGCGTAAAGTCGATGGCAAAATGGTCAAGATTCCATATTCTGAATACCGCACTCTGCGTTGGAATATTAAGTTATTGCCAGCTAAAAAGTCAGCAGCTGTTGCTCTCAATACCACCGTTAATTAATTCAATAGACATTAAACCTTCACGCTTTTAACGTTTCAATTTTTAATCTTAACCCTGGAGCATTATATGAAATCAAACACTTTTAACTATAGCCTGCTAGCTGTCGGCGTCGCCGCAGTAATGGGTGTGTCTACTGGCGCTAATGCAGCGACCCCAGCTACCGCTGTAACAGCAGGCGCTGCGCCAATTAATAACGTAGCAACTGCAAGCTACAGTATTGCTGGCGTCAGTCAACCATCTGTAACCTCTAACACAGTAACCGTTAACGTTAGCGAAACGGCTAACTTTGCACTCACATCGACTGTTGATGATGGTAGTATTGGTGACGATACTGCTATCAATCAGACTGCTACGCCAGGTGGTACAACTACCTTTACTCATAATTTAACCAACACGGGTAACGTGACGGATACTTATACCATCAATACCACAGGTAATGACTCAGCACTAGTAACGGCTGCTCCCGACTACCCTTTAGGTACTGCGCCTGTTACGTTTACTATTGTACAAGCAGATGGTACTCCTTTAACTGATGCTCAGGTCACCGCTTTAGGGACTCAAGCACAGACAGGTACCCTAACTAATGGCGGTACTATTAGACTACAGCCAGGTACTAGAGCTAACTTAAGCTACGAAGCAGCTACGCCAGACGATCGTAACGGTAATGACAAAGGTGTAGGCACATTAACAGCGACCAGTACTTTCTTTACTGCTAATAATGCACCTGGTGCGACATTGGTGAACGAAAACCAAACTATCGTGAGATTGCCTACCTTCAAAATTGTAAAAACAGCGACCAGTACTGTCGATTTGACAGTCGCCAACCCACAGATTGCTTATAGTATCGTAGTCACTAACGCGACTACTGACTATAGTGCTGCTGCGACTGATATTGTTATCAGAGATGTCCTTCCTGTAGGTTTGAGTTTACCTAATGGCACAGCATCAGACGTGACCGTAACTGGTGGTGCTGGTACCGCTACGATTTCTACTGTTGGTACTCGACAAGCTATTAATGTTGCCGTAGCGAACTTAGCTGTGGGCGCAAGTCGCACGATTACTTTCACGGTTAACGTCGATAGAGATCAGTTTACAGCTGCTAATAGTTCAGTAACTAACAACGCAGAAGTCTACGATAAGTTTGTCGGTCCGGTTAGCCCGCTACCTGCTACTCCTGTACTTGGTACTGACTATGATATTTTGGATAGTACAGATGGCACTATAGGTGTTACTAGAGTACCTGATGATGCGGGTGAAGGTAACGGTGCTGGTATAGATAGTCCTGGTGTGACTAGCTTTACCAGACGAGCGGTTGCGGTGAGCAATCCAACGACTAGAGAAGTTCCCCCTGCTTCAGGTACTGCTAGTCAAGCGACTCATTCAACTCTCATTACTAACAGCGGTCAAGATGGTGAAGGTACCAATACTAACCCATTGACTTTCACTATTGCTGATGGTGGCAATAATGGGGCTGTCAGACCTGTTACTGGTCCTGTTAGTGCTACTTATACGCCGCCTGGTAATGGCGCTCCGGTTACTATAACGCTGCAACCTACCGTTGCTGGTGGTAATACATATACTCTTAATAGCACTACACTACCAACCGCTCAATTTCCAAATGGTATTGCACCTGGTGGTACATTAGAAATCAACTACAATGTGTCGTCGGGCAATGTAGCTGCTCCTGCAACTGTTGCTGATGCTGCAGCTGTTGGTAGCACTGAAACTTCTGTTGTAACGCTAACGCCTGCTGGTATTAATGCACCTGCTGCTACTACAGTGACTGATACGACTAACGTTAGAGGCTTAACTTTAGTGAAGTCTCAAGCATTAGATGCGACTTGTTCAGGTACGGTTGCTGCAAGTACCTTTATTCAGACTGCGGTCGAGGCGAAACCTGATCAGTGTGTTATCTATCGTATTCAGGCGACTAATACTTCTTCAGCAGCGTTAGGTTTTAATCTTAACGCTTTAACCATTTCGGATTTGTTGTCTAACTTTTCAGCTGGTGCGGATTTAGTAGCTGGTTCACCTGCTACTTCTGCGACTGCCTCATCTACTGCAGGCATAGCTAGTACTACCAGTACTGCAGTTCTTGGTACTAACTATACCCTAGTTCCTCAGGGCGTTGGCACCTTGACTTTTAAAATCAAAATTAAAAACGCTCGTTAATTGATATTTAACATTTCAAAGTCTATAAGCTTCACAAGACGCTTATAGACTAACGCTCCAGCTTGACCTAATTGATTTTGATGAGCCAAGCTGGAGAATTACTACCCGACCCTTTTATGTTTTATTGGATAAGCGACATATGACTAAATCTTTAATGACACCGTCTAATCGTATTACGTTGCATACAGCGAATATCTCTGCGCTGACGGCTGCAATGTTGCTTATGCAATCAAATATGGCGTTTGCTGCGCCTACCACTCTCGTACAAACTATCAACAATATCGCTAATGCTTCTTATGACGTCAATTCTATCAAACAGAATAGCATTTCAAACCAAGTTCAAGTCAAAGCCTCTGCCTTATCTGAATATGGTATTAACTTAACTCAGCAACCTGTGCGTACTGTTGCACCCAACACACTGGTGAATTGGGTTAATGTTCTTAGTAATACTAGCTATAGTAGTCAGACTGTTGAGCTGACGCTTGATGTATCGCCAACTCTATCTAATTTGAAAGTTTATCAAGACTTGAATAAAAACGGCATTGTCGATAGTGGTGATACACAACTGATTCTTGATAACATGAGTGCCCAAATCAAGCTTGGTCAGAGTGAAAACATTCAGTTTATTGTACAAGCTCTATCAGATGCTAATGGTAAGGATGGAGATACTGCTGACATTAAGATTGGTGCAGTTGTCTTAGAAGACCCGTCAGTGACTAGCGTGAGTGCGACCGATAGTTTAGTCATTATCGAATCTGGTATCAAATTCACCACTCCTAAATTTGATGAAAGCAAAACGATTTCACAAATTAATGATGACGTTTATATCAGTGCCAGCTATGCGCAATGTAATGTACAAACTGACAAGCCTGATCAAGTATGGGTAACCATCAAATCAGCTAACCCGCCCATTGGTAGTGGTGATAGCTATTCACTTAAAGCTATAGAAACCGGTAATAACACAGGTAAATATCAGCTATCAGCAGCCACTCAAAATAACGCTAACGCTATTGACGATAAGCTTATCCAAACGTTGAACAGCGACACATTGACTGTCAATTTAGATGCTTGTATCGCCCCTTCGGTTGGCATTGATGCTGATGAATTGCCAAATGCGTCTGACTTCACCGTGCGTATCAGTGACCTGAGCTCACAAATTAATATCGTCGATGACAACCCAGCTTTAGTTGTTACAAAGGAAAGTGACGTAAAAAGTGCTGAACTCGGCGATTATATCAGCTATACCATCGAAATCAAAAATAGCGGTAAGTCTACTGCTTACGATGTACAACTAAAAGATGCCTTACCACGTGGTTTTGACTACGTTGAGAATAGTGTACGTATTAGTCCAACGACTGATATTGATATCAATCAAGCACAGACCACCGAGTTTAAAGCTGATGGTAAATATCAGGTATTGAACTTAGGCAATATGGCAAATGGCGAAAGTAAAAAAATTACTTATCGTGTGCTTGTTGGTGCTTCATCACTAGGTGGTGATGGTATCAACCGCGCAATCGCAGTTGCTAACAATGAGCAAGGCCAAAGCTTAGTATCAAGAGAAGCACAGTGGAAAATCGACGTAGAACGCGGCGTCATGAATACTGACGGTATCATCGTTGGTAAAGTCTATCACGATATCAACCGTGATGGTATTCAGCAAAAAGAAGACGGCGAGCTTGGGGTTGCTGGTGTCCGTATATATATGGAGAACGGCAACTTCATCGTTACTGATCCTGAAGGTAAATACAACTTTTATGGGGTCAGTGCCAAAACACACGTACTAAAAGTAGATAGCACGACGATCCCTAGAGAAACAGAGATGGTCACCCAAAGCAACCGTAATGCGGGTGATGCTGGCAGCCGTTTTGTCGATTTGAAATATGGCGAGCTACATCGTGCAGATTTTGCGATTGTGGGCGGCATGGGCGATAGTACTGAGCGTCTGAACGCCGAGCTAATCGCTCGTAGCAAATCAGTGAGTGCTAAGAATGATACGCTAGAGCAAGCGGTAAAAACAGCGCTAACATTAGAGCCAAACTACGATGCCGACACGACTGATAATGTCGATGCAAGTGGCTGCAATATCAATGGCGACCTAGACCTTGGTAACAACTGTGATTCTGCTATTGTCAACGATATGATTGGGGATGCGACCAATCGTGTAGACATGGCCGTGACAACGGTTGCACCTCCAGTAGAAAAAGAGCTCGAAGAATATCTAAAAGAAGTGGCTAACAATAATGTCACCTTCATTAACCTAAATGAAGGTCAACAGCTCAGTACTTACAAGCAGATGGTACAGGTACAAGCACCACTTGGTTCAATATTTACTCTATACGCCAATGGCAAAGCGATATCAGAGCAGCAAATCGGTAAAACTGCTGAGCAAGAAAAGCAAAATGTAATGGCTTTTGACTATTATGCGGTTGACCTAAAACGCGGAAGCAATACGTTACGTGGTGTGGCAACTGACATCAATGACAAAACTATTTCCGAGCAGACCATCACCGTATTGACACCTGATAGTCTGCAAGCGATTGATTATCGTACGCAAGCACAATTAGTCCCAGCAGATGGTATCAGCGAATATCAGGTTGTTATTAGTCTAAAAGATCGCGACAATCGCCCCTATATCGGTACTACTTCTCTTACACTTGATACTAATATCGGTCGTATCAATCTGAAAGACAGCAGCCAAGATCAAGCCGGTACCCAAGTTACTGTATCAGGGGGTGAGTTATTAATACCAGTCATCGCGCCAAGCGCACCAGGCAAAGGTGAGTTGGTAATTGATACTGGTAGTAGTAAACAAATTATCCCACTACAGTTCACGGCTAAGCTGCGTCCACTCATTGCTGTGGGTATCGTCGAAGGTGCTATCTCGCTCAAAGACTTTGATGGCAGCAATATCACAGACGCACAAGGCGCGTTCGAGCAAGAGCTGCATGAAATCTCAGGCAATGATGATTATTCAGCCACTGGTCGTGCGGCAATGTTCTTGAAAGGCAAAGTGCGCGGAGATTACTTGCTGACGCTCGCTTATGACAGTGACAAAAAAGGCGAGCGATTATTCCGTGATATCGAGCCTGGCGAATACTATCCTGTCTATGGTGACTCATCGGCCAAAGGCTTTGATGCGCAATCAACCAGTAAGCTCTATGTGCGTCTAGACAAAGGTCGCTCGTTTGCTATGTACGGTGATCTAAAAACTCAAATCGACAACGATGAAGGGATTGAGCTTGGTCAGTACAACCGTACATTGACTGGTCTAAAGGCGCAATTTGAAGATAATAATACTCGCGTGACTGCGTTTTTGGCAGAGACCAGTACTAGCCAGCGCGTTAATGAGACTCGCGGCTTAGGTATTTCAGGTCCCTACCCATTGGCGGAGAACTTTGACGCGGTACTAGAAAACTCTGAAATCGTCGAAGTTATCACTCGTGATGCCAATAATCCCGGTCTTATTATCAGTCGTGAGACGCTAACTCGTTTTGCTGATTATGAGATAGACCCGATTAGCCGCAGTTTATATCTAAAATCACCGATTGCGAGTCAAGATCTCGAAGGCAATCCTATCTACATTCGTGTCACAGTAGAAGTGGATGAAGGTGGTGAGGACTATTTGGTTGGTGGTATCGCTGCCAAACAGCAACTGACTAATAAAGTCTCTATCGGTGGTAGCTATATCAATAGCGACGACCCATTGAACAAAGAAGAGCTGGCTAGTGTCAATAGCGTTATCAAGTTCAACGACAAGCTAAAGCTGGTCGCTGAATACGCAATGAACAAAGCTGAGAACCCTAATTTTCAGCCAAGTAATCAGATCAACACCACAGAATTAGACGATAATAATGTTGAGGGCAATGCCTTACGTGTCGAGCTTGACTTTGATAATAAGAAAGATACGCGTGCCAAGGCTTATTACAATGATGCAGATGAAGGATTTGTCACTGGTGCATCACCACTTACTGCTGGACGTACGGAGTCTGGCGTAGAAGTCATCCATACATTCAACGACAAAAAAACAGCGTTGAAATTAGAAGGTGTGCGTACCAAGGATCATACTACTGACGCGAGTCGTGAAGGCGTACAAGCCAGTATCGAGCAACGCTTGAGTGAAAATGTCGTTGGTGAAATCGGTGTGCGTTACTACAAACAAGACGCGACTGCTGCCTCACGCAATAACCAAGCAGCCACAGATGTGATAGATGTTACTGATGACACGCTGTTCAATGACGACATTATCAACCAATCAGCATTGAATGGCGTTAGTGATGCTGACAAAGACATCGAAGGCACCACGGTTCGTGCTCGTATCACTTCTCGCCTACCCAAGCTAAATAATAGCTTGGTGTTTGCAGAGTATGAGCAAGATATCGAAAATAGCTCACGTAACGCGACGTCCATCGGTGGTGAGACGCCAATCGGTGGCTTGGGTCGTCTGTATGCACGTCATGATTTGATCAATAGCTTGTCTGGTAGCTATGGTCTTGATGATACTGATGAGCGTCAACGTACCGTTGTTGGCTTTGACGTCAATTATATGAAAGACGGTAAAGTGTATAGCGAATACCGCATGCGTGACGCGATCAGTGCGCGTGAAGCGGAAGCCGCTATCGGTCTCAAAAACAAATGGTACGTGCAAGAAGGTCTGACCCTAAGCACCTTGTTTGAGCGCGTCGAATCACTAGAAGGCGAGACAGACAATACGGCGACCGCAGCGGGCATTGGCGTCGAATACTTAGCCAAAGAAAACTACAAAGCCTCAGGACGCTTTGAGAAACGTTGGGGCGAAACCAGCGACACCTTATTAGGAAGTGCAGGCATCGCCTATCGTTATACCGATGATATTACCCTACTTGCCAAGGACATCTACTCACAGGTCGACTATGATGATGGCCATCGCACCATCAACCGTTTTCAGTTAGGCGCTGCATACCGCGACTATGATAGCAATCAGCTAGACATGCTAGCAAAACTTGAGTACCGTTTAGACGACAATGCTACTGGCACTGACCAATATCAAAAAGATACAACAATATGGTCGTGGAGCGGCAACTACCATCCAACGCGCGCCCTTACTCTCTCTGGTCGCTATGCGGGCAAATATACCCAATACGACGCTGATGATATCGTCAGCGAAAACACCGCGCATGCTGCCTATGCACGCGGTTTATATGACATCAGCGAGCGCTGGGATATAGGTCTACAAGCTGGGACTTACTGGAACAAGCAAGCGGATGATATGTCATATATGCTTGGGGCAGAAGTCGGCTACAGCCCGATGACCAACCTGTGGTTGTCGCTTGGTTATAACTTTATGGGTTTTGAGGATGAAGATATCGCTTATGACGACAGTACGCAAGAAGGCGCATACTTCAGATTACGCTTTAAGTTTGATGAGGATTTATTCAAACGCGAAGACCCACGCAAAAATAAGCGTTTGCCGAGCAACGCGACGCTATAATCTGAAAAAATTGTCGTCGCTCTGAGCTGCGGCAATTTTTTTATTACTGTACTGATATTTTTCAGTTGGCTCATATATACTGATAAACGTTTGATATAGTGATTAGGGTATGTCCTGATATTGACAAATACTTAAAAAATAAAACCGATTGCCTGAATACAAGGGTTGTAATATGTCGAAGTCTGCCAGCACAGTAGCTACCTATAAACGCTCTTTTTATACGGCACTGTCCGCAGTATTGCTACTCACGTCTGCTTCATCAGCATTGGCAGCAAGCGACCGTGTCAAAGCGAATACACTGATAAGTAATGACTACTGTCATAGCAATTTAGAAAATCACATCCCGTCTTATCAATACCAAAGTACTCAGCAGCAGGCGTTGAGCTGTATGCTCACACAGGTAAAACCCTATCAGCAAGCGGATAAGACAGCACGCCAGCGCTACTGGGCCTACAAAGCGCAAGCATGGCTGAACTACGCCATTCATCAGGACAGTATCAATAGCCGCTCTACCGCTGGTGCCTACGCTGCCCAAACGGCAGAGTCCATACTGCAATCATTAAAGAATGGCACAGAAAAAGATATCAGCCTGTATCAAGACATCCCTGCGATGTCTGCCTTGATGCGACCAGACCTATGGGCAACTATAAGTGCCCTCAAAGACAGTGACGGCATCGCTGTTGCCCCGCGTGAGGTGGCGTTTAGCGAAGTGGCTCTGATTTGGGCGGCGACCAATCAATGTAAGCGAGGGTGGCGTGAATCAGGCATACATTTTCGTATGGCAGATCGCTGGCTTGAGCAAGCACGCGAAGCTTACGTGAATGCTCATGATTCACAGACTAACGTGGCTTTAGAGCAATCTATCGTCAGCTACTACAAGCAGTATGCGCCTTTAGATGCCAGTGATGATATCTGCCGCGGACAAGATCTAACGCCTAATAATTAAAGCGCCTTACTAAATGATAGAGGTAAAAAAGCCGACAGATTTGTCGGCTTTTTTGTGTCTACTATAGATAAAATTAGCGGTTTTTACGTGGTAGTTTTTCTGGTAGATAGCAGCGTAAGTACGCGATAAATGCTGTATTTGCTTCTTGAATATAGTCTTCAGTGATATTCTGATGACGACGATAAGACAAGGTAAATATCGCATTAATAATACTATAAGCAATCAATAACGTGTTTTGGATATCCTCAAAATTTGGCATCTCATAACGCTCTGATAAACGCTTATAGACCAAGTCAACAATTTGATGGTCCATATCTTCGCCAAATTCATCACCTTCAAAATCAGGCGTATTGGTGTCATAAATGAGTTTGGCTTTGGTCTCATCGTTATGGAAGATCGTCACGCACTGATCAATCAGCGCGGTTAGATATCCTTGCCATCTATCGTAGTTGCCGATATCAACGGTTTCTACCATCTCTAATATTTCAATCGCATTCAAAAAGCGCAATGCTAAAAATATTGCTTCAATGTTAGGGAAGAAATGATAAGCAGAAGCTCTTGGTATGCCTGCTTCTTCACACACAGCTGCTAGAGTAATATCATTGATAGCTTGTGTTTCACTCAACTTTTTGGCACCAGCCAAAAGTTTTTGACGACGTGCGCGTCCCTGCTGACTGGTAAATTTAAACTTGTTTGGTACAAGTTTTTTTGCCAACTCCGAATCTACTAACACATCTTCAATTTTTTCGTCTTTGTTATCACTCATTGTAAATCTCTTAATGTTACGTCCTATTTCATAAATACAATCTTCATTGAGTAGCATTCGTCCTAAATCACTGGAGAATCAACGAGTGGCTAAAATGTAGAGCCAACGTTATCGCTACTAACCTCAACGAGGGTGCATCATAAACGCTTGTACACTATCAAGCAAGGGACATGAATGGGTTAAAAGTTAATGTATCGATTAACACTCTACTAGAGTTAACTATCTAATTTTATGAAGTTAATCATTCAGTTTAATTTTCGCTCTTATAATACCATGATCAGTCACCCTATCTGAATAATCCCACTTAAGATGGTCATTGAAATAATCAACTCTTTCAACCTGACCGAGCGAAAACTTGCTATCAGGTAAAAACTCTTCTGAAACAAATAACTGATCGATCACTTCTGGCATACCTTGATGAATATGGGTGTAAGCCACATCTTTCATCCAACCATAGCGAGCTTGAATACGAGCGGCATCAAAAAGTGCGACATCACGCATACTTTTATCATAATTAACCTCGCCAGTCTCAGTCATTAGCTGGGTCGTTACGCTACCAGTCACATCGTTCATGTCGCCAAGCAGTATCAATGGCTCACGCGTGTGATGCAAACGTTCCATGATCGACATACGAATAGATGCCGCCTCTGCAGCACGCATACACAAACTACGAAGCTTGGCACGAATACGGATATTTGGATCATCCATGTCTTCTAATAGGTTACCATTTTCGTCACGTAAGAAAAACGCACGTTTACTTTTTAGATGCGCCGTGATGATCGTTATTGGTTGACCATATGCGTCAACACGCAATATCAAAGGTGGACGATTAAAATGCTGATGAGGCCCGATATCGGGGATATCAATCACAGCTTTTGGTGCAATCTCTTCTAATAAGGTCGTCTCTAATTGCTCAAATCGACTAATAATACCAACGGCTGGTGTATTCTGTGCGCCTCTACCTTGAGTATATGGACTTGCAGTGTCATTGCTTGCAAGCGGAATAACCACCTGCTCTGGTTTGAATCCTAGTGCGACAGCTAGTGCTTCTAGTGCATTACTATCCCATACTTCTTGTACGGCAATGATATCAGCGTGTGCTTTAGCCAGCAGATCTGTCAGACCACGTCGCTTATGCTCATAGGCTTTATTATCATAAGCTGGGGCATTCTTATAATAAATGCGATTAGGGTTAGCAAAGTTCAATAAATTAGCTGTGGCAATATAAAACTGTTTACTACCGTCATTATTAGTCATAAGTCCCCTGTTTTTCTTATATTATATTCATACATATAGATTCATAGCAAATTTTATGCCAAAAAAAACTCCCAAAGGTTGACTTTGGGAGTTTTAAAATAACATACATACTGCTGGTCAAAGTCATTAATAGAACCAATCGTACAATCAATCTATTGTCAGCAACGAAATAGTAATCTATTGTCAGCTTTTTTAAGAGACAGCTCGCCTGTTAAGTTAGCTATCTATTAAAGTCATTGAGTAAACAGTAGCCATATTCATAAGTCTTTTTAACATCTGACTTTCTTGTAAAACACGTACTACGATACACGATGCCATGCGTCACGTGATGCTAGACGCGCTTCATCCCACGCCAAACGAGAATCACCCTTCACTTCATGCCATGAACGCTCTAAGTCAGCTTCATGATCTTCAAAACGTGCATCTACTGGATAGCGAGCGCGATTTGCATAGCCTACCGCATACGCTGGGTGTAGATCGCGATCAAACTCGTAACCTTCTTTGTAGTAATCAGCATTGGCATACTCTGCACGCCAGTAAGCTTCCTCATGGGTTGGATCAATGGCTTCAGCTGCTGCATGACCTGCGCCGCCACCAACGATAGCACCAATAGCGCCACCAATTAGTGTGCCTAATGGGCCTGCCATAGTACCGATGGCTGCACCTGCTGCTGCACCACCTACACCGCCAATACCTGTACCCACTGGATGTGAGCCTGGCTCACCTGTAATAATGTCTGCATTCAAATCTTCTTTTGTCTCTTTAGACATGTTTTTTACTTCACTGCGATCGATAGCGTCATGGTTACTCATAGTATTGTCCCTAAATTATTTATTATTTGTTGAATTATTTATTTGCTAAAAGATTAGCGATATTGCTGAATCCAACTGAAGTATAGAAACTTATAGGTAGAGACAGATAGCCTGATTATGTAAACTGTGTCCGTATTGCGATTGCATTGCGTTACAGCCTGTATCTTTATGACGTCTATGTACGGTGCGCTCATACTTTGGGTAATCATAAGAGATTAGCATTGATAAATTTACTATAGAAATCAACCCTATATCTGCATTAATGACCTTGCGATGGCACGTTGCCATTTATCAAGGTGTTGCTCACGAGCATCAATCGACATGCTTGGCTCAAAAACACGATCCACTTGCCATGAGGCTTTCATGGTTGATTCATCGTAAAGCCCAGTCTTTAAACCAGCGAGTAGTGCTGCACCCTTTGCCGTAATCTCTGTGTCTCTTGGACGTAGCACCGGAACATCTAGCAAATCTGCCTGAAACTGCATCAGCAAATCATTATTTGCCGCGCCGCCATCTACTCTGAGCTCAGTCAAGGGATGAGGGCTGTCTTTTTGCATGGCGATGAGTACATCATAAGTCTGGTAGGCAACTGCTTCCAACGCAGCACGGGCAATATGGGCTTTAGTAGTACCGCGGCTCATACCAGTGATGCTAGCACTGATATCAGAACGCCAGTAAGGCGCACCCAATCCAGTAAAAGCAGGTAATAGCACCACATCTTCGCTACTGTCTACTTGGCGAGCTAAATCTTCAACATCGCTACTTTGTTGAATCATACCCAAATTGTCACGTAGCCATTGGATGATAGCTCCTGCCATAAAAACACTACCCTCCAAGGCATAGGTAACTTCTTTTTTGGGTGGCTGTAGCATTCGCTTACCTGACTGTAAGATTTGATCAAATGATAAATTGTCTGGACGAGTTGGCGATATTTTTCGCTGCCATGCGATGGTGGTTAGCAGCTTGTGCTCGCTCAGTTTTGGCTGCTGACCAATGTTCATCAGCATAAAGCACCCTGTGCCATAAGTATTTTTGGCCATGCCAGCATCGAGACAGCCTTGCCCAAAAAGCGCGGCCTGCTGATCGCCGAGCACGGCTTGAATGGGTATTTGCTTTGCAAATAGGCCTTTTTTGGTTTTGCCAAAATCACCGTCAGATGGCAGTACCTTAGGCAATATAGTCATAGGAATGGCAAACCGATCGCAAAGCGTCTCTGACCAAGCCAATTTATGAATATCAAATAGCAAAGTACGAGAAGCATTGGTCACGTCGATGACATGCTCGCCGCCAGTTAGCTTGTAAATCAGCCAGCTATCGATGGTGCCAACTGCTATCTCACCTTTACTAGCACGTACGCTGAGTTTGGGATTATTTTCGAGCAGCCAAGCAATTTTACTGGCACTGAAGTACGGATCTAAGCGCAGACCTGTGATGCGTTGTACTTGCGCTGCCATATCATATTGAAGGTCATTGTTAATATCATTGTGATTGGCGCCTTGATTGATATCTTGATTGACACTTTTATTCATGCTGTTATCAGCGCTTTCAGCAGCGAGTGTCTTGCAATAGTTTGCCGTGCGCCTGTCTTGCCAAATGATAGCGGGTGCGAGCGGTTTCCCTGTTTGCTTGTCCCACATGACAATAGACTCGCGTTGATTGGTAATCGCGATACTGGTGACATCAGTAGCAAGCAACCCTGCCTGATTGATAACATCATGCGCACAGCTAATCTGAGTTTGCCAGATTTGTTGTGCGTCTTGCTCAACAAATCCCGCTTTTGGCGTTTGCAGCGTCGTTGGCTGTTGTGCCATCTTAATAGGCCGTGCATGATCATCGTATAATATCGCTCGACTCGACGTTGTCCCTTGATCTAACGCCAAAATATATCCTGCCATTACGCATATCCTCTACTGATATTGTTGGTTCTATTTGATAAAAACCAGTGGCTATTCATTATTTGCTGTTAATCAATCACTGCATATTTTATAAATGATTGGCCAAATTATTTAGGGCGTGTTGAACATTCGCAAATAGCCACTGCTGATCGCTAAAATTGTTCCAGACAAGGCACAAAGCGACGATAATGCAGATGCCTTAGCGAGATTTGTAACGCAGTATGGGGCAATTTTAGCATCAGCCCGCAGGGACAGGACTCTTTTTTGCCGCTTCATCGTTAAAAATAAGCGCTTAGAATGACTAAACTTATTATTTTTAACATCG
>NZ_MRYC01000027.1:0-29208 GCF_001921765.1 Psychrobacter sp. C 20.9
GGGACAGGACTCTTTTTTGCCGCTTCATCGTTAAAAATAAGCGCTTAGAATGACTAAACTTATTATTTTTAACATCGAATCGCCTAAAAAATAGTCGCTGTCAGTGCCATGGTCGAATGTTCAACACGCCCTAATGACATCTTACAAGATATAGTCGCATTTTAGCGAAGTCATTAAACGCAGTTTGTCTCATATTTACAGGAATCCTTGATCATGATAAACGAAAAATAAAGAACCTAGGCAAGGCGTTTTATGCTGTTAACGCAGAATAACGCGTCATGAACGGTGCAGATAGTATAAGATGTCCCACATTGGCGCAATCTGCAACTATTCAATGAGCAGACTGCATGATAAAATAGGCGGTTCACATGTCAAAACTGGATAACTCGTTGTATGTCAGCTTCCGCTAAAACCTCTTCGTCGTCTACTAGCACGGGTAATATCAATATTGATCCGACTGGCTTTGTGAAGCTTGGCTCACAATTGCCAAAGCTGGCCAGTATCTTAGCACAAGCCGTAAATGAGCTAAGTCTATCACTAAGTGAGAAACAGCAGCGCACGTTATTATTATACTTAGACCAGCTTTTGTTGTGGAATAAAGCGTATAATCTGACCGCCATCACCGATCCAGAAGAAGCGCTGATCAAACATGTGATTGATTGCTTGTCTATTATAACGCATTTGCCGACAGGGTCGCTGCTTGATATCGGTACAGGTGCAGGGTTGCCTGCAGTGATTATTGCGATTTGTCAGCCTGAGCGCTCGTGTACAGCCCTTGATAGTAATCAAAAAAAGATTCGCTTTATTAAGCAGATCAGCAGTGAGCTTGGCTTACGTAATATGCAACCGATCGCTTCGCGTATTGAAGCGCACGAAGCCAGCTATGATGTGGTGACTTCTAGAGCGTTTGCCAGTTTGATAGATTTTGTTGAAGTAGCGCAGCCGAGATTGGCAGATGACGGTTATTTGTGTGCTATGAAAGGCAAAGCGCCAAGCGATGAAGAGCTACAAGCGCTTGATAGTGATTGGCACATTAAGACGATTAAGCTGACAGTGCCGCGTCTGCATGATAGTCGTCATTTGATTGAAATGTCTGCTAAAAATGCCTAAATGGTAGATACTTCCCAGTCATGAAACAGCAGTCGTTTTTTGTGAAACGCAGTTTACGTTTGTACCTAAATGGCATAGTATTTAAAAGGCACTGAAAATATACAAACGAAAATTGGGTAATTTATAAAAGAATTTTTTTATAAATGGCTGCCTTTCATGAAGCGCTGATTTAGTAGCACTGCATAAGCATAGAAGATTGAGCGGCAAATAAATTAAAAGAAAAAGTCAGTAACAGACCTTAATAAAATTGAGTGAGTGTATGGAAATCATAGCAATTGCGAATCAAAAAGGCGGCGTGGGTAAAACCACGACGGCGGTAAACTTGACCGCCAGTTTAGCTGCTAAGCGCAAGCACGTACTACTGATTGACTTAGACCCACAGGGCAATGCAACCAGCGGTACGGGTGTCGACAAAAACGAGCTGACGCTTACCATAGCCGATGTTTTACTGGATGGTGTAGCGCTGTCAGAAGCCATTGTGACCAGTCCGGCAGGGTTTGATGTGATCGGTGCCAATCGTGATTTGGCTGGTATGGACATCACGTTGATGAGTAAAACGGACAGTCACGAGCTGTTCAAAACGGCGATGAAAAATCTGGTTGATGCGCAGAAATCCTCGCAACAGCCGCCATACGATTATGTGATTATAGACTGTGCACCCAGTTTGAACCTACTAACGATTAATGCCTTGGTTGCAACTGATAGTGTGATTATCCCAATGCAGTGTGAATATTATGCATTAGAGGGATTAGCAGATTTATCGCAGACGATTGAGCGTCTTACTGAATTAAACCCTAAGTTATACATTCGCGGTGTTGTGAGAACGCTGTTTGATGCGCGTAACACGCTTGCCCGTGATGTGTCTGCTGAATTAGAAGCGCACTTTGGCGATATTATGTATAAGACTCATATTCCAAGAAATATTCGCCTAGCAGAAGCACCCGCGCATGGTCTGCCAGTGATTGCTTATGAGAGATGGTCAAAAGGCGCGCGCGCCTATCAAAAACTGGCCACTGAAGTGATGAAGCAAAGTAGCTAGTTTTTCTATAAAAGCTTTCGAACAATAAAGCACTTAACATTGTATTTAGTAAGCCGTAGCAGTAATCAATTGGCTTTTATTTTAGCGTTAGAGGATAGGTAATCATGGCGAAGAAAAGAGGGTTGGCTGCCAATCGAGGCTTAGACGCCTTATTAGGGTCAATCAAGAAAGAAAAGCAAATCACCGCCTCTGCCTTGCAAGACGATATGGCTGCACGCGATATGGCCGTGCCAGCTGAAACGCTAGATACCAACATGCCTGTGAAAACTGCACCCGTCGATGCGGCTTCGCCCAAAGCCAGTAAAAAATCGGCTACAAAATCCACTGATAATGACACTACTGTCAGTAATAGTACTCGTTCATCACGTGTGACGAACAAGACGGCTATCAACAAAACGCGTGGTAATAACACAGACGTAAACGCTTCAGAGGATCAAATCAGCCTCGTACAGATCGATGTCACGCGTCTACAAGCAGGTAAGTATCAACCGCGCCGTGATATGAGTGAAACGGCGCTTGCAGAATTGGCATCTTCTATTGAGCAGCATGGCGTGATGCAGCCTATCGTTATTCGCCCATTGCTCGCCAATGAAGATAAGAGTGAGGCATTTGTCACTCATGAGATTATCGCTGGCGAACGTCGCTGGCGCGCGGCAAAAATGGCGGGCAAGTCGGTTATTCCAGCGATTGAGCGTGCGTTATCTGATGAGCTTGCTATTGCACTGGCCTTAATTGAAAATATCCAGCGTGAAGATTTGTCTGTGATCGAGCAGGCAGCCGCGTTGCAGCGCTTTCATACAGAGTTTGGTATGAGCCATGCGATGATTGCTGAAGTGGTGGGCAAGGCGCGTACAACGGTATCGAATTTACTACGTCTAAATCAATTGCATGATACGGTAAAAGATCATTTGGCAAATAGCGCACTAGACATGGGTCACGCTCGAACGCTTTTAGCATTGTCTTCTGAGCAGCAGCCAATCATTGCACAAAAAATCATCGATGGCGGTATGACGGTGCGAGAAGCTGAAAAGCTGGTCAAATCCATTTTGAACCCTATACCCAAGGCCAACCGTGTCGAACAAGCACAGTCTCGTGATGAAGAGCGTCTCACGCAAAGATTGACAGATATGTTGGGTGCTGAGGTAAAACTTAAGCACAAAAAAGACGGGCAGGGTAGTGTTGAGATCTTTTTTCACAGTCAAGACCAGTTAGCTGCTTTGATTAAACACATAGAAGCACAGGCTTAAGACAATACGCAAGCTAGTAGGACTGATTTATTAGTAACGACTATTTACGTATAAATCCATCTACGTAACAACTGTTTTTAAAAATATGGAAGAGAGCAAATATGTGGGAGTTAGTAAAGGCAGGCGGCTGGCTAATGACACCTATTGTCGTCTGCTCTATATTGGCATTGGTTATCATTATTGAGCGTAGTCATACATTGCAATTTAGCAAGACTGTGCCCAGCAGACTGCGTGAGCAGCTCATCACTCGCCTACGCGAAAATGGAGATATCGGCCGTACACAATTGATGAATGTCAAAGAGAAGACGGCGCTTGGTGATATTTTGGCAACGGGGCTGCTTTATCGTCAGTACGGCCTAGAGTCTATGACCATGCATATGCAAAATCGTGCCAGCGTACAAGTCCACCAGCTAGAAAAAAATATCAATATGTTGGGTACAATTGGTGCCATTGCGCCATTGCTTGGATTATTAGGTACGGTATTAGGTATTATTTCTTCATTCTTAGCGATTACTGATGGTGCGATGCAAGATCCAACGATGCTTGCTGCTGGTGTCTCACAAGCGCTAATCACCACGGCTGCTGGTATGATCGTCGCTATCCCAGCGCTTGTTGCGTATCGATACTTTCAGCGCCGCATTATCGACATCAATGCACAGTTCGAGACTCAAGCAGGGCTGATGATTCAAGAGCTATACGACTACCAATTGCTCGACAATACTCACGTAGCGGCACCTGCTAATAGCATGACCACTATTGATGAGCGTGCTACTGATCGATTAGATGTAGATAAAAGCAATATGGCGACAATATAATTGTCATAGTTTTGATCCTGAGTTTGATGCTCAAAGTACGTTCGTAATAGCAGGTAAGTAGAAGAGATTCATATGCGCTTTAGAAAACCGACTGTTGAGCCGCTTGAAATTAATCTGACACCCATGATTGATTGCTTATTGTTTTTAATCGTCTTTTTGCTACTGGCTACTTCTTTTAATCATTTTAGTCGTTTAAATATTATCCTTCCTGAAGCAGAAGGTGTGGCGCAGACAGAGCAAAAAAATAGTATAGAAGTAGCTGTACAAGAAGATGGCAGTTATTTGGTGAATGGTATTACGCTTGCTAGTAGTAACGAGGCTGAACTGACCAGCATGTTGCAGCAAGAAGCAGGAAGCAATCGCGATATGCTATTTGTCATCGCAGCGGATGCCAACGCTACCCATCAATCTGTCGTACGGGTGATGGATGTTGCTGGTAAACTCGGATTTTTGAACCTAAATATCAGCACCGTTGTCCCACTTGGTCAAACTTTGCCGCAATAATATTTGCCGCATCATTACTATAAACTGTGTATCAAGCACAGCCCATTCATGTCATGACACCTACATTGAGGCTTTTATGAGCCAAGCTTATACACCTGACTCTACAAAATCTTCTGCTAAAAAACCTTCAGCAGCCCCGTCTAATCCGCCAAAAAGTAAAACTTTACTGCGTCTATTAAAATATCTAAAACCGTATTGGTGGGCTTTGCTACTGACTGTTTTGGGCTTTGCTATCAACGCAGGAACTGAGATTTGGATTGCCAAGCTGTTGCAATACATTACTGATGCCATTAACCAAAGTGATCGAAGCAAACAGGCGTTATTTCCATTACTCATCATTGCGCTATTTTTCGTACGCGGTTTGGGCAGTTTTTTGGGTAACTATTACTCGGCTTTGGTCTCACGTAATTTGGTTTATGAGCTGCGGGTCGAGGTTTTTAATAAACTACTGCGCTTGCCAAGTTCATTCTATTTGGCCAATCCTGCTGGTACGATCTCATCCAAGTTGATATTTGATGTTGAGCAAGTCACTGCTGCCAGTACAGACTCAATGAAGACCTTGCTGCGTGATGGTTTGACGGTTGTGGCATTGATAGGGTTTTTGCTTTATAGCAACTGGCGCTTGACTCTAATCCTATTTGTCGTATTGCCACCAATACTATGGCTCATTCGCATTGCCTCCAAGCGTTATCTTAAGCTCTCTAAAGGTATCCAAAAAACGATGGGTAGTGTCAGTCATATTACCAATGAGGTCATCAGTGGCTATCAGGTGGTAAAGAATTATGGCGGACAAGCATATGAAGCCGAGCGCTTTGATAAGACTTCAAAAAAGAACTTACGCCAAGGCATGAAGGTGGTCGTCACCAATAGTATCAATACTCCAGCAGTACAGCTGCTGATGGCGATAGCGATGTCGGTGGTGGTATGGCTTGCATTGAGACCTTCAGTTATTAGCGGTATTTCAGCAGGTGAGTTTATCTCTTATATTGCGGCAGCTGGTCTGCTCAGTAAGCCCGTCCGTTCATTGACAGATATCAATCAAAAATTGCAAAAAGGCATTGCTGCTGGTGAGTCGATTTTTGCATTACTTGATGAGCCAGAAGAAGAAGACACAGGCACTATTAGCAAGGCGTTATCTGGTCAGATGTCTTTGGATAATATCAGTTTGGTATATCCAGATTCGACAGTTGCTCTACGTGATTTTACGTTAAATATAAAAGCAGGTGAGACGGTTGCATTGGTAGGACGAAGCGGAGCAGGCAAGTCCTCCTTAGTGAATCTCTTAACGCGTACTCTGGAGACATCTTCTGGGCAAATTACTTTAGACAATATACCAATTGAAGAGATCAAATTAGAAAGTCTGCGTGCGCAAATTGCCATGGTGAATCAGCAAGTCGTACTATTTAATACGACAGTATTTAATAACATTGCTTATGGCGGCTTGGCTAATAAGAGCCAAGCTGAAGTCGAGGAGGCTGCAAAAGCGGCTTTCGCGCATGACTTTATCATGAAAATGCCAAATGGCTACCAAAGCGAGATTGGGGCCGAAGGGCTTCAGCTGTCTGGCGGACAGCGTCAACGACTATCTATTGCTCGTGCGCTGTTAAAAGATGCTCCGATTCTGATTTTGGATGAAGCCACCAGTGCGCTTGATAATGAGTCAGAGTATTATATTCAGCAAGCGCTCGATAACGTCATGAAAAACCGTACGACGCTAGTGATTGCGCACCGCTTAACGACTATTGAATCTGCGGATCGTATTGCTGTGATGGATGGTGGTCAGATAGTTGAGCTTGGTACCCATAATGAGCTGATGCAGCTGCAAGGCCATTATGCACAAATGTATGCTCGAGACTTTGAGTAGAATAGATTTACTTGATAAAACGTTAACGCCCAAGCAGCGAATCGATAGGATACATGGCAATTATTCATGAGTATTGAGACGATAATTACTAATGCATGGCAACGTAAGGCCGCTTGGTTATGGCTGTTGCTACCTATTAGCTGGCTTTATGGACTGATCACCTTGCTTCGTCGTCACGCTTATAAAGTTGGGCTGCTATCAAGTTATCGCGCACCTATACCCGTCATGGTCATTGGTAATATCAGTGTGGGTGGTAGCGGCAAAACACCGTTAATTATCGCCTTGGTCAATCACTTGCAAAAACGAGGCATAAAAGTCGGCGTCATCAGTCGAGGTTATGGCGGTGATACGAGCCAAATGCCAGCATTGGTCAATGCCACCAGTTTGCCTAACGTAGTAGGCGACGAGCCATGTTTGATTGTTCATATGACAGGCGTTGCCATGGCGGTATGCCCGAATCGTCAGCAAGCAATTACTACCTTGTTGGATGCTGCGCCTGATGTGCAATTGATTATCGCTGACGATGGTTTGCAACATTATGCGCTCAAGCGGGATATAGAGTGGATTGTGGTAGATGCCGCGCGAGGGTTTGGTAATGAGCAATTATTGCCAACCGGATTTTTGCGTGAGCCAATGTCACGACTAGAAGGTGCTCATGTGATTTATCATGACAAGCCAAAAACAGACTTGTCGCATTATCATGAAAGCAGTAAAAACTCACACCCTCCTGAACGCTTGAGCATGCGTTTGCAAGCAGATAGGCTGCAACACTTATGGGATCTTATCTCATCTGAAAACCAGATAAATAGAGCCGTTCCTACCAGTGGTAGCCGAGTACATGCGGTCAGTGGTATTGGCTATCCACAGCGTTTTTTTAATACGTTAGAGTCTCTTGGTTTTGACGTGATAGGGCATCCTTATCCTGATCACTATGACTTTAGTTTGGCTGAGCTTTTACAATACAGCGATTATCCTATAGTAGTTACTAGTAAAGATGCAGTAAAAATAAAAGCATTGTTGTCAGACTATACGGCGGAACAAGCATCAAGTGATGAGTATGCACAGCTCGTTAGCAGGTTGTGGGTTTTGCCTGTGACGGCCGTATTATCCGATAACTGTTATGATAATCTAAACCAGCAATTAAAAGCTTTGGGTATTGAGGCTGACTCTGATGTTGGTACAAAAACGCCATCATAGATAATGGTCAATACGTCAAACTGACACAATTTTTAGGAATAAACCATGTCGCTTGTCACCATACCTGCCAAAACCCATATTGTGATTCCTGCACGCTTTAAGAGCACACGGTTACCCGGTAAGCCATTATTGAGCATTCATGGCAAACCGATGATACTTTGGGTGGCTGAAAAGGCAAAGACAGCAACCTTTGCTGACGATATGTGTATTGCGACTGATGATGAGCAAATTGCAAAGGTCTGTATCGATGCCGGTTTTGATGTCGTGATGACAAGTTGCGAGCATGCTTCAGGCACTGACCGCTTGGCGGAAGTGGCGGCTATCAAAGGCTGGGCTGATCATGATATTGTGGTCAATATGCAGGGTGATGAGCCTCTTGTGCCGCCCTTACTGCTCGAGCAGGTACAGGCGCTTTTGGTAGCGGATGAGGCCAGCGTCATGGCGACACTCTGTGAGCCTATCGATGATTACGATACGTTCCAGCGAGCTTCTGTGGTAAAGGTAGTCAGCCAACATACGAACAATCTACAGCGCGCGCTTTATTTTAGTCGAGCACCAATCCCTTGTGATCGTGATGTCGTATTGGCGGATGACACTCAAAGACAGCCACCAAAAAATGCGTATCGTCATTTGGGTTTATACGCCTATCGCGTTAGTCTATTACAGCAGTTTGTGCATTGGCCACAGACGCCACTTGAGCTACTCGAGAGTCTGGAGCAGCTACGGGTATTAGAAAACGGTAAGCTTATCGCCATTGCAGAAGCTGCTTGTCAGCTGCCGGCTGGTGTCGATACCCAAGAAGATCTAGACCGTTTAAATGCCATGAGCTTGGCTGATTTTCAAAACCCTGCTAAATAATGGTTTGAGCAAGCGCTCGCACATTATCCAGAGTATCGTTAGCGTGCCGCATCCTAAATATCTAAAAACGTGATAGAGCCATTGTTATGAATGATATGACAGCAAACGTAGGCGCGCAAGAGCGTTCAGACAGTATCTATTTTGCGCCCTTGCTGCCGTGGCAGCAGATGTTGTGGTCACAATTGACTCAGCGAGTATTGACTCAGCAGTCCTTGCCGCATGCATTGCTCGCTGCTGGTATGCAGGGGATGGGTAAACGCGCCTTTGTATGGCGGTTGGTGGCTTGGCTATTATGCCGCGAGCATGATACGAATCCACTAGGCGCATGCGGCGCGTGTGAAAGTTGTCAATGGCTCAAGTCGGGGACTCATCCAAGCTTACAAGTACTGCCAATCGTGAGTATGCCAATCGTGAGTATGCCAATCAATGCGGATAGCGACACCCTCCAAGACAAATCAAGCAGCGCAAAAGACAAAAAAGCCACTAAGAGCACCAGCAACAGCGCGCTTAAAATCAAAGTGGATGACATTCGTGCCTTGCAGCCTTTTATTTATCAAGGCGGGCAAGGGATGCGCATCTGTGTGTTAGATCATGCTGAGCAAATGACCGTCGCCGCTGCCAATGCGTTACTCAAAACCTTGGAGGAGCCACAAGCACAAGTTCATCTATTTTTAATCAGTGACACGCCTGCTCAGCTGCTTCCAACGATTAAGAGCCGTGTACAACAGCTGGCATTACAGACTATTGAGCCCGCTGTTGCTATCGATTATGTGACAAAATTGCTCGGTCATACCATCAATCGTGAAGCCGTCAGTAAGATGGCGATTGAGCAGTTGATACAATTAGCAAACGGCGCACCTCTCGCTGCGGTAGCATTGGCACAGGCACCGTGGTACAGCAAACGTGCACTGTGGCTGACCACATGGCAGGCACTGCGAAGTGGTAAACGTAGTAGCGTAGCGGCAAGTGATTATTGGCAAAAACAGCTGAGTATTAAAGAGTTTATTCAACTGTCTGAACGGATGCTCCTAGACATAAAGCGCATCTGTCTAGGACTGAGTGAATTACAAACAGATATCAACCTATCAGAAGCATTAGCCTCTTATCAACCCGATGCTTTCAACCTAGAAGTATTCGGCGATAGTTTGCAGAAGACCAAAGTTGCACTGCAACAAAATGTGCAAGAAAAATTTGCTTATGATAAGCTAATGCAAGAATTGGCCTGCTTGTAGGAGTGGTGACATAGCCTTTGTGAGCTATTGGAACTTATTGATATAAATCGCTTTTGTTTATATTCTCACAATCATTTATAAAAATATATTTGACCCAATTGATAAAGGAAGCTGATTATGGCAATGCCAGGACGCGGCGGGATTTTAACCTGCCATATTGAGACTATCGAAACGTTGTATGCCAGCTATCTGTCTTTTGTGAATAATGGCGCTTTGTTTGTGCCCTCTGATCAGCCGCAGCAATTGGGTGACGAGGTTTTTATTGCTGTCACACTGCCCAACTCTAGTGAGCGTTTGCCCATGAATGGTAAGGTTGTTTGGATCAACTCCAAAACGCAGAGCGGTCGACCAGCAGGCTTTGCTGTGCAAATTGGTAGTGATATCGCAGGACAACGAATCAAGAACGAAGTTGAGCGTTTATTGGCTGGTAAAATAGATAGCCTGCAATCCACTTATACCATGTAGCCCATACCACTTAACCCAAAAACCTAGGCGTCTTTATCGATGGTCATCATGGCTATATTGTATGATTAATAAAAAAGCCTTATAACTGTATAAGGCTTTTTTTAGGATATATATCCGTGAGGGCTAGTAGCGCGGCGGTACGTACATATCATCAGGAATAGGCTCGCGGTAGTATTCGTCATCACGTTTGCGACTGGGCAATTCAACTTCCTCACGAGGTATCTCTTTATAAGGAATCTGGTCGAGCAGATGTGCAATACAGTTGAGCCTAGCGCGCTTCTTATTGTTGCCTTCAACCACCCACCATGGGGCCTCAGGGATATGAGTGCGCTCAAACATGGTCTCTTTTGCTTTGGTATAATCCTCCCAGCGCCTACGGGATTGTAAGTCCATCGGCGAGAGTTTCCACTGTTTTAGCGGATCGTATATTCGGCTCATAAAGCGTGCATGCTGCTCATCGTCAGTAATAGAAAACCAGTATTTCACCAAGCGAATGCCTGATCGCACAAGCATGCGTTCAAACTCTGGCACTGACTGGAAAAACTCCTCATATTGCTCATCAGTACAAAAGCCCATGACGCGCTCGACACCGCCGCGATTGTACCAACTACGATCAAACAAAACGATCTCACCTGCGGCTGGTAGATGCGCGACATAGCGCTGAAAATACCACTGGGTTTGCTCGCGTTCAGTAGGAGCAGGTAAGGCGGCAACACGGCACACGCGTGGATTTAGCCTTTGGGTAATACGTTTGATAGCGCCCCCTTTACCCGCAGAATCTCGCCCTTCAAAGATAACGACGATACGCTCACCATTTGCGACCACCCAGTCTTGCAGCTTGATAAGTTCTCGCTGCAATCGTACCAACTCATGGAAATAAGTACGCCGATCCAGTTTTTCTTGCTCACTCATCTCACGACCATTGAAGCGAAAGTCACGTGCATAGTCATCTATTTCGTTTTCTAGCTCTTCATCGTAGGTATCGATAAGGTCTTGATGCATTTTTCGACGCAGTTCATCATCAAGAATGTCTTTTTCGATACGTTCAGAAAGGATGGCTTGCTCCTGATTGTACCGATCCAAATCCTCTTTAGTGGTTAGAGACTGAAAATCACTGGTTGTAACGGGTTTTGTCATTACCAATTTTTCAGAGCCAAAAATGATTTGCCTCATTTTTCTTAATAGAAACTTTTTTTTAAGTAGAAATTCTGTCTTACCCATAAATATTACCTTTGTTTGGCGTGTCAGCTTTTTTAAGAGGTTACTATCTAGGTCGGTTCTATCATAGCAAAGTACAGACAATAAAAAATGCCCTTTAAATAGTTAAAGGGCATTTTTTATGGATAGATATATGCTGATTAAAATAATTAGTCAGCATGTATTTTTGATTCACAATTTATGAAGCTTATTTTTCTAAGATGCAAGTCACGCCTTGACCACCAGCGGCGCAGATAGAGATTAGCGCACGGCCTGAGCCTTTTTGGTCAAGTAGTTTTGCGGCGGTGGCTAGGATACGACCACCGGTTGCAGCAAATGGATGGCCTGCTGCTAGTGATGAGCCATTCACGTTTAGCTTGCTGCGATCGATCGAGCCTAGTGGCGCATCAAGACCTAGGCGCTCTTCACAGAATGTCTCATCTTCCCAAGCGGCGAGTGTCGATAGCACTTGTGAGGCAAACGCTTCATGAATCTCATAGAAATCAAAGTCCTGTAGCGTGAGGCCAGCGCGCTCAAGCATACGTGGTACCGCATAAGCGGGTGCCATGAGTAAGCCTTCGGTAGTACCAGATTTACCGATAAAGTCTACCGCCGCTGTCTCTTGGTGCACGATATAAGCCAGTGGTTTTAGACCATGCTCTTTTGCCCATTCATCAGTACCCAATAGGACACAAGATGCGCCATCAGTCAGTGGCGTTGAGTTGGCAGCAGTCATCGTTGGATTGGCGTTCTTTTTGCCAAATACTGGCTTTAGCTTACCCAGTTTCTCTAGCGTGGTGTCTGGACGTAAGTTGTTATCACGAGTCAGACCTTTGTATGGGGTGATCAAGTCATCAAAGAAACCTTCGTCATAAGCGCGTGCTAGGTTTTTGTGACTGTTAAAGGCAAGCTCGTCTTGAGCTTCACGAGTGATGTTCCACTCAAGTGCTGTAATCGCTTGATGCTCGCCCATCGATAGACCAGTACGCGGCTCGCCATTTTGCGGTGAGTCAATCAAGTCTTTTGGATTTAGACCCATCAATGCCTTTAGGCGTTGCTTGTTGTCTTTGGCGGCACCAAGCTTGATCAGTACTTTACGCAGACCATCACCAATAGCGATAGGCGCATCTGAAGTAGTATCTACGCCGCCTGTGATGGCTGAATCGATAACACCCAGTGCGATTTTGTTCGCAGAAGCAAAGGTCGCTTGTAGGCCAGTTCCGCACGCTTGTGAGATATCATAGGCTGGTGTGTGTGGGTTCAGCGCTGTGTTCAATGTTGCTTCGCGAGTCAGGTTGATATCGCGGCTTAGCTTCATAACGGCACCAGCGACCACTTCGCCGATGACTTCGTCTTGTAAGTTGTAGCGCTCAACCAAGCCGTCTAGAGCAGCAGTCAACATATCTGTATTGCTGACGTCAGCGTATGAGCCATTTGAGCGAGCAAATGGAATACGATTACCACCTAAGATTGCCACACGATTCTGGTTTGTAGCAGGTTTGGTTTTACTCGCTTTTTTAGTTGCAGTCGCTGGTTTTTTAGCTGCTGTGGTTTCTACTTTTTCATCATCTGGTTGTTTGCTAGTGGTATCTTTAGTCTCTGCGACTTTATTATCAGTTCCTTTCGCATCAGATTTTTTAGTAGCTGGCGCTTCTTTTTTTGTGTTTTCAGCTTGTGTGCTATCAGCCTTGGTATCGTTGGCCTTAGTATCAGCTTTAACGTCAGCAGTTTTAGCAGGTTCATTGTTTTGAGCGATGTTTTCAGCAATTTCTTGTGGTTTTGCATCGCTGGTTTTAACAACAGTGCTTTCGACAACTGGACTATCAGGGTGGTTGTTTTTATTACTCATAATATTATCCTTAAAAAGTATGGGCAGAAAAATTGAAGGGTAAAAATAAAAAAAGTGGCAAAGTCATGTTAAGCAAAAATCAAATATTATCATTTATCACCTAGTATCGCTGTGTATGATAAGTCGTTTTGTGCTCGTTTAATGTATCTCTTTAGCAAACGATGTGTCGCTTGTATAAGTTCAATGCTAGCTTTGAGTGTACTGGTTAAACAGCTAATAGACTGGCGAGTACCAAATAGTAGCATTGCATAACGATACTTTTGATAATATATTGTTATCAATAATTATGTTTGCCATAACTGATAGGACGGATTTTAACATGTTATGATGGTCAGTGAGTTAGTAAAAACTCGCCAGCTTTTATACTGACTTGTTTACAGATTGTTGTAGACATTGTCTGTTTTTGGACATGTTTCTAATGGCAGTGTATAGTTAGGCTCGTTTAAGATGATTTACCAAATATCAATAATTACAATGTTGATGAGTCTATATAATAGGCGTATTACATTTAGTGTTTACTATTATTTAAACCATTCATTATTTATAGGGAATATATTATGTCAGACCGTTATGGTGATTTTGTTCAATCTTCTATTGGCAAAAAAGTCGCAAAGAACTTAGGTTTGCCAATGCCAGCGACGCTAGATCGTTTTGAAAGCGGTGAGCGTTTGGTTCGTGGCAGTGTACTAGTTGGCCGTGCTAATGGTGAGGATAAAAGCATTAGTGAATCTGTTGCACGTATTTTGTTAGATGTGCATGCTGATGTATATGTAAACAGCAGTGATGATATCAAAGACGCCCTTGCTGATGCAGGCGTTGAAGCAAAAGCCAATACAGGTGGTGACGATCAGTTCAAAGTATTGCTTTTTGATGCAAGTAATATCAGCAATGCAGATCAGCTAAAAGAAGTGTACGAGTTTTTTCATAGCGTTGCGCGCCGCGTAGAAAAGTCAGGCCGTGTGATCGTTATTGGTCGTACGCCAGAGGACATCACTGATATCGAAACTGCCATGGCACAACGGGCACTTGAGGGCTTTGTAAAATCAGTAGGTAAAGAGTTTAAGCGCGGCATTACAGCTCAGCTTATCTATGTAGAAACAGGCGCTGAGCAAAACCTAGACTCGACCTTGCGCTTTTTCACTTCAGCACGTTCAGCTTATGTCTCAGGACAAGTGGTACGCGTGAGCAAGGGCGACTCAGTTGACGTCGATTGGAATCAGCCTCTAGGCGGTAAAACGATGCTAGTGACGGGCGCAAGTCGCGGTATTGGCGAAGCAATTGCTCGCGTATTAGCTCGCGAGGGCGCGCATGTAATCTGTCTTGACGTACCGCAGCAGCAAGCTGACTTACAAAAAGTTGCCAGCGAAATCAGTGGCTCTGTATTGACAGTAGACATCACTAGCGATGATGCTGGTGCAGAAATCGCAGATGCGGCGCAAAAGCGTGGTGGTCTGGATTCAGTCATTCACAATGCTGGCGTGACTCGTGATAAGACATTGGCCAGAATGGATGAAAAAAAGTGGGACATGGTCATCGATATCAACTTGGGCAGCATTGCTAAGCTGAATCGCTACTTGCTTGATAATGACGTGCTAAAAGAAAACGCCCGTATCGTATGTGTGTCATCTATTTCAGGTATCGCTGGTAACATGGGTCAGACCAATTATGCCACTTCTAAAGCGGGTGTTATTGGCTTGGTTAATGCGACTGCTAAGCAGTTAGAAGACAATGCCAAAGGCATGACCATCAATGCAGTAGCACCAGGGTTTATCGAAACACAAATGACGGAAGCGATTCCGTTTGCTATTCGCGAAGCTGGTCGTCGTATGAATTCAATGAGTCAAGGCGGTTTACCAGTTGACGTGGCTGAGACCATCGCATGGTTGGCTTCACCTGCTTCGGGTGGCCTAAATGGCAACACAGTTCGTGTTTGTGGTCAAAGCTTACTTGGCGCATAATACTGATTTGTTGGTGAGACTATGTGGCAAATGAGGAGAAGGTAGCGTGATGGTATTATCCCTTGTTTTTGATTTGCCTCACATATGCTTACGAAATATTTGCTGATAAATTGTAATAAAGCTGCCCACGGGTGGCTTTTTTATGATAAAAACACAAGAGCCATCAGCCAAACTATTTTTTGCTACTAAAAATACTTGCAAAATTGATTGAATATAGTACTCATTGATAATAGGTACCAGTCAATGACTGCTCAATGTCTCTAGATACGTTAAAAATCTTGTTCAAGCCACATTTAGGATTTACTTATGCCAGACACCCATTATGACGCGTTGCCAAAAGCGCACACTACCTATGCCAATATCGTCAAAAGCTTATTACCTATTGGTAACAGTGGCAAAGTCAGTAAAGATCAATTGCCACAGGCCACCTATTACGTCGATGATTTGCATATCGATCATGATAATCTAAACGACTATCGTAAAATTTGTGGCTTTGCTGATAACGGTAAAGTACCCGCGACGTACTTTTCAGTACTATCACAAACTCTACAGATGAATATGATGGTCAAAGAGCCGTTTCCATTTGCGATGTTAGGTCTGGTACACGTAGACAACAGCGTCACGCAGCATCGTCCTATCGGTGAGCGCGAAACGGTGTCCATGTCGGTCACTTTTGATAATTTGCGTGACCATGCTCAAGGTCAGCAATTTGACTTTGTCACCACGGTCAAAGTAGAGGACAAAGTAATTTGGGAAGGGACGTCAACTTACCTATCACGCAGCAAAAAAACGGCCAGCAGCAAAGATAAAAAAAGCACACCGCGTCCAGTTGCTGTGAAGCCAGAAGTAGGTAAAAAAGACGTACACAGTATTTTTGAAGTGCCAGAAGATATTGGTCGCCGTTATGCTTTTGTTTCAGGTGACTTTAACTTGATTCATTTGCACCCACTATCAGCGCGCGCGTTTGGCTTCCCTAAAGCGATTGCACACGGCATGTGGTCAAAAGCTAAGTGTCTTGCTCTAATGGATGAGCTGCCTGATGCTTATACCGTTGATGTTTCTTTCAAGTTACCGATCTTTTTGCCAGCAGAAGTAGAGCTTATTGCGCAGCCAATCGCTCAGCTTGAAAGTGTCGGCGATACCTGTGATTTTGGCTTATATAGCTCCAAAAACAGTAAGCCACATTTGGCGGGTGTCGTGACGTTAAATAGCAAGTAGCAAGCATTGTACGACGTATTCAAACCTATATCTTAATAGCCATATTTAACCAACACGTTTATCATTATGACTGCACAAAACATGAATTCACAAAATAGCGCGACAAGTACGGATCAAGCTGACAGATCAATGACTATTGATACAGTAGCTGCTAATGACAACGCTGTCACTGATATCTCAAGTGATGACCATAGCGATTCTGACAATGGTGTTGATTTGTCCGCTGTCTTTGAGCCTTATTTTCGTCCGGATGCCAATACTATTGTGTGCGGCGCGTTAAATGAGGAAAAAGTCGCCGCTCTAGCAAAAGCTGGCGTTGAGTTGGTGATTAATTTGCAGCCAGAGGATGAGTTGAGTTTTAATGAATCAGTTGCCGTTGAGCGCGCAGGAATGAGCTATGAGCACCTGCCTATTAATGGCGCTGAAGAGCTAAAGCAGCTTAAGATATTGGCGTTTGATAATATATTGCGTCAGTATCATGGTAAAAAGATGGCCATGCACTGTGGTTCAGGCAACAGGGTAGGGGCTGCCATTGCACTACGCGCAGGCTGGTTGCGTGGTCGCAAGATGGATACTGCTATGGAGCGTGGACGTAGTCACGGCTTGACCAAGCTTGAACAAGAAGTCCATAATCGCTTGCTAGTACCGCGCTAAATTATCATAATAATTGAAGCATAAAAAGGCGACCGATAGGTGGCCTTTTTTATTGGTTATCAATGCATTTATACTGATCTCCAATATCTCTATAACGCATGTACCCAACTGATTTTAATACGAGGTCAGTTCACAATACTGGAGCAAGGTAGCAATGATGGACGACAACAAGCAAAATAATGATAAAAATATCGATACATCTATGAGCATAGATTTACAACGCCGCTTACAGCATTTATTGACAGACTTACAGCTAGATGACGCGCCAGCTGGTGGTGCCGTGGTTGTGTATCAGGCAGGCGAGTGTATTGCACAGGCAAGTACAGGTATGGCGCGTTTGGATGCATCATGGCAGTCTGATACGCTTGCCATCAATTTTTCTACCGGTAAAGGCATCTTAGCGACGCTACTGCACGTATTGGTTTCGCAGCAGCTGCTTGGTTATGATGTGCCTATTGCTCACTATTGGCCAGAGTTTGCCGCATCAGGTAAAGACAAAATTACCTTGCGACAGGTGATGTCACATCAGGCGGATTTGTTTTCGATTACCAGTATCGATGTCGATAGTGACACGATGCTCGATTGGCGCGTTATGCTGAATCATATTGAAGAAATGCCTATCACAGCACCTGAGGACGCCGCTGCATATGACAGCGCTTATAGCGCGTTGGTCTATGGTTGGGTACTTGGCGGTGTGATAGAAGCCGTAACGCATATGTCATTAGCCGAAGCTTTACGTCAGTATCTAACCGAGCCTTTAGGTATTGCAGACAGTTGCTATTTTGGTGTACCAGATAGCAAAGTAGATCAAGTAGCAAAGCTTGCCAAAGACTTTGAGTCATCAAATGAGGATAGCGTACCACTGCGTAACAAGCGCCAAAAACCAACCCTAAAATCCGACTCACCAAGCACCTTACGTACTTATGCAAGTCTGCCTAGCTATCATTGCTGGCAACAGAAAATACTCAATGATGAGCGTACAGCTGAAACGCAAAGTAGCCTTAACGACGATCTAGACGATAAAAATATTGATAACATACAACCTGTATTAAATACTGCGCGTATTAATAGTTTATATTTCAATACCAGTCAGCTCAATCTAAAAAACTATAAGGCAGCGCTCATTCCTGCCGGAAAACAAGCACTTGATTATTACAATCGCAAGACATTACAGGCAATCATCCCCGCTGCTAATGGCGTCGCCTCAGCGGATGCGCTAGCCACTATCTATGCCATGTTGGCCAATGGTGGGGTTTGGCAAGGGCAGACGCTAATTGATAGTGCTACGTTTAAGAAGCTCTCCGCAATACAAGTCACAGGCCTAGATGCCGTCATGCCAGCGCCTATGCAGTGGCGACTGGGCTACCACAGATTATTCAGTATATGCAGTGGTAACGACACTATCGATAATAGCATTGATCCAGCACTATCAGGGTTTGGGCACATGGGATATAACGGCTCAGTCGCTTGGTGTGATCCTACGCGTCAACTGTCATTTGCCTTTATCCATAATTTTGATACCACCATGCTCAATGATATCCGTCAGTTTGCATTGACAGAAGTGGTTTTGAGCTGGGTTGATGAAGTACGCTGATAAAGGCAGTTCTATAAATGAATCCACTTTATCAATGATAATAGCAGCATGAATGGTTAATGATGCTCTTTTGGTGTCATTTTAAGTAGCCTTGTTGCGCTCAGACCATGGATGAAGATGGAGGTCAGAATCACAATCGAGCAGACAATCCAGAGTTTGAGCGCATCATCCTCAGCAAAGAAATCTGTGTTGAGCGCATAAGACAGATAGTACAAAGTACCAATACCGCGTATACCTAGTGCTGAAATTGCGTATTTTTCAGTACGGGGTAAATGAAGTCCTGATAACGCGATAAATCCGCCAATTGGGCGTATGAGTAATAGGAAAGTAAAACTGACGACATACACACGCCATGTTAGCTCAACACCAGCTTGCAAACCTTGACCCAAGAACATACCAAAAACAACCAGTACTAACGACATTAACAAACCTTCTGATTGCTCAGCAAAATCGTGTAGTTTTTGATGGTAGGAGTGCTCACATTCTGAACGCCTAAATGCAAATGCAGCGACGAAGACAGCGATAAAACCATAGCTGTGCACATACTCTGCGACACCATATGCCACCAAAGTCAGAGCAATAACTACATATCCTTGCGATATCGTGGTCTCACGGGTGTGTTTAGAAAATACTACTTTGGCCATCGCCTTACCAACCAGCACACCAACCAATACCCCTGCGCCAATCTTCCACAAAACATCATGGGTGAACCATGACCACAGCATCTCACTGGTAAAAGCGTTTCCTTCACTAAAAGCTTCCGCAATTTTAATCGCCAAGTAAACAAAAGGAAAAGCCAATCCGTCGTTTAACCCTGCTTCTGAAGTCAACGTAAAGCGAGGTGTGTCTTCTCTTCCTGTATTAGGGGGGCCCACCTGAATACTAGAAGCCAGAACAGGATCGGTAGGTGCTAATACCGCACCCAGCAAAATAGCAGCGCCAAGGCTCAAGCCAAAGGCATAATAGCCTAACCCTGCCATCGCAAAAATACCGATGGGCATCGTAATGAGTAAGAGCCTAACCGTCGGCCGCCACAGCTGCCAAGAGAAATCAGTATCAATTTTGATACCCGCACCAACCAATGAGACTAAAATGACAATTTCAGTCAGTTTTTCGATGATTATTCCATTATTGATAGGGTCCAAAAACGATAGAGACGTCCACCAGTAACCCATCATTAGACCGAAACTCACTTGTAGCATAGGCAATGATATCGAGGTGCGTTTAAAGATAACAGGAAACAATGCCCCTAATAAAAAGGCGATACCGCAGATTAATAAAAATAAATTGTAGTTTTCAATCATAAGGTTTTCGCACGTTGTTATATTTTAAGGATTTGTTTTGAGAGGTTGGCTTTCGATATTGATAATGGTTGGTATGGATGTTTAATATCTAGCCTGCAATATGACTTATCATAACGATAAAAAAGAATTATTATCGAAAGAAATAGTTATCAGAACGACAGATGCGTTGTTCTTTGGTGAAAAAAAAGCCTGCATGGCGCAGGCTTGATAGATTTTTATAAATAAGTTATGAAAACGAAGGGTTTAGATAGAGTTCTTAGCGCTCAACTTGGCTTACGTCGCGCACAGCGCCAGTGTCCGCACTGGTCGTCATTGCAGCATAAGCACGTAATGCCGGCGAGACATGACGATCACGACTGACGGGTTTCCATGCGTCGCGACCGCGTGCTTCCATAGCTTCTCGGCGTGCGGCTAAGTCTGCATCACTGACTTGTATGTTGATAGTACGATTTGGAATGTCGATGTGAATGCTATCACCTTCTTCAACCAGACCAATGGCACCGCCTTCAGCAGCTTCTGGGCTAGCATGACCGATTGATAGACCGGATGTGCCACCAGAAAAACGACCATCAGTGAGTAGGGCGCATTCTTTACCCAAACCTTTTGACTTCAGATACGTCGTTGGATAGAGCATCTCTTGCATACCAGGGCCACCTTTAGGGCCCTCATAGCGGATGATGACCACATCGCCTGCAACGATTTTGTCGTCTAAAACTGCAGCAACCGCATCATCTTGTGATTCAAAAATACGTGCGCGACCGGTAAAGGTTAAGATACTCTCATCGACACCAGCGGTTTTGACCACGCAGCCACGCTCGGCAATATTGCCATACAGTACAGCCAATCCACCATCTGCAGAGTAGGCGTGTTCGGCACTACGGATACAACCTGACTCACGGTTGACGTCAAGGTTTGACCACTCTTTTGATTGTGAAAACGCCTCGGTGGTGCGAACGCCACCTGGTGCAGCAAGGAAGCGCGCGCGTGCCTCATAGTTATCATGATTCATGATATCCCACTTATCAATCGCTTCTTTCATTGTCGTACTATGGATAGTCGGTACGTCAGTTTTCAACAATCCCGCACGATCAAGTTCAGCCAACAAGGCAAAGACACCGCCCGCACGATGCACGTCTTCCATATGGAATTTTTGTGAGGCAGGGGCTACTTTTGCTAGGCATGGCACACCGCGGCTTAGACGGTCAATATCAGCCATTTTAAAATCAATCTCAGCTTCATTGGCCGCAGCAAGTAGATGCAAGATCGTATTGGTTGAACCCCCCATGGCAATATCTAAGCTCATTGCGTTCTCAAAAGCGGCTTTGGTCGCGATTGAGCGTGGTAATACTGAATCATCATCTTGCTCGTAGCGACGTTTCGCAAGCGAGACAATAGTGCGTCCCGCTTCCAAAAACAGCTCACGGCGTAGTGAATGAGTAGCGAGTAGCGAGCCATTACCCGGTAGGGCCAAGCCTAACGCTTCGGTCAAGCAGTTCATCGAGTTGGCAGTGAACATCCCAGAGCACGAGCCGCAAGTCGGGCAAGCTGAGGCTTCGATAGTAGCCACATCCTCATCACTGATGCTGTCATCAGCTGCGTCCATCATTGCATCAACGAGGTCAAGCTTACGAACGGCACTGTTATCATTACTATCGGTATTGTGACTCTTACCGACGGTACTGGCTAGGATTTTACCCGCTTCCATTGGGCCACCTGAAATAAACACCACAGGTATGTTAAGACGCATTGCCGCCATCAGCATACCGGGGGTGATTTTGTCACAGTTAGAAATACAAACTAGCGCATCTGCACAGTGGGCATTGACCATATACTCGACAGAATCAGCGATTAAATCACGGCTTGGTAGCGAGTACAACATACCGCTATGGCCCATCGCAATACCATCATCGACCGCAATGGTATTGAACTCTTTTGCAACGCCGCCTGCTTGCTCAATCTCACGGGCGACCAGTTGTCCAAGATCTTTTAGATGCACATGGCCGGGTACAAACTGGGTAAAAGAGTTAGCAATCGCAATGATTGGCTTGCCAAAGTCGCCGTCAGTCATGCCAGTGGCACGCCATAATGCGCGCGCGCCTGCCATATTACGACCGCCGGTAGAGGTTTTTGAGCGATAATCCATGTGATATTCCTTACTAATAGGCGAGATTTTTTTGAGTTTGAACTCGCAAGTGTGATGCTTATAGTTTGCTTTTTATCTGATATGAAGACTAGTGAATAATACTAAGTCTTTACCATACCATTAGATATGAATAATTGAAAATAGCTTAGTAATGGTAATGGGTTTAATATGATAAAAATAGAGTTAAGGCACTATTCAATGCGAGATAAAATCGCCTTATCAAACCAAGGTAGTTCAGCTTTATCGGCTTCTAGCTTCACAATAACTGCCAGCGCATGGGTGGCCAAAAGCTGTTGATAGTCACTACTCGCATCAATCGTCAATAGTGACTCGGCAGGTAGCTCTTGCGTATTAGGGTTTTGCTCGTCAATACTGATTAATGTCTGCTTGTTATTCTTATAAAGAACATCCACACGTCCAAAAAATTGCCAGTCTTCAAAAGCGGCAATAATAGCGTCGGCGGCATCCTTAGTATAGATTTGCTGCGTCTTTTTGCCCGTATTGGTCCAATGCAGACGAACGGCTAACTGCAATGCCTCACTAAATACCACCAATGAGCCCATAATTTTTACATGCCAAGGACTGCTCAATAGCTCTTTATCAATGCCAATTAATTGAGCCGCTTCACGAGCAGACATAGGTGTATTGAATTGAAGCAGTAATTCAGGTGTAAGCGGATGCGACCGCTTGACGGCATCGTCTAAGCTATCATAATGATATAGAAAAGGTAGTGGCAAATCTTGCGTGACGGTCTTTTTGATGATTTTACAGTTGTGTATCTGCCAGCTAATCGCCTTGTCAGTCAAAGCTTCTGCTAAGATGATAGCGTTTGGATCGATAGTTTGAGTACTGCTTTCACTCTCAATATCAGAGTGTTCTTCCTTATTATCAAGGGTTATAGCAGTATTATCCATATCTGTTTGAGTTGGCAAAGTAGACGAATCCATAAACATAGCGTTATTAAAGTAGAGGGTTAATATAACATTTTAAGGGCATGGCCCGCCAATAAATTAGTGGGATAAGCTAGGGAGTGTACAGCTTGATTTTATCAACGACGGAAATGATAGCAACTTGTACTAAACTTATATTTCGTCCACTATATGACAAGCGCTCTAAACCATTTTAAAAGCTGTTAAGCATCCAACAATCAAATAATCAAAGGAAAAAATAATGACTGAAGTAAATCAAAAGACTGCTTATGACGACAATAATATCTTTGCCAAAATGTTAGATGGTGATATTCCTTGTCATAAAGTCTATGAAGACGACAGAACCCTTGCTTTTATGGATATCATGCCGCAAGCCGAAGGTCATGTATTGGTGATACCTAAGCAAAAAGCGGTAGATTTGGTAGATCTTGAGCCAGAGTATGCCGCTGCTGTCCTGATGACTTCTAAAAAGGTTGTGCAAGCACAGCGTCAAGTGTTTGAGCGTGAAGGCGTTATTCAGATGCAGTTGAATGGCTCACAAGCCGGTCAAACGGTTTTTCATTATCATGTGCATTTGATTCCCTCGAGTATTCATGAGTTAGGACGTCATGCAGTAACGCAGGCTGATCAAGGTGAGCTTGCAGATATTGCTCAACGACTTGCTACAGCTATTAGTGCTGCCTGATATCGAGGCATAAATTGTTAGGATGATAGGTATATAAGATTGAAGGGCAACTAACAAGTTGCCTTTTTTATTGCCTAGTAATCATTGTGTAATAAACGTTAGGTTATTGTTGTAAACACGCGTTTATCTTGGGATTTGGCTAAAATTTATGTTACATAGTATTCCCATCTATACAGAATGCGTCGGTATTATTGCTAACGTGCTGTTTTAGTATTAATGACAACTATTGTTTGTAGATTGATATCTACTATGTTGATGAGTATCAGGGATATGATTCTGTATCACTTATTTTTACGGATTTGAGGATACCACTGCTTATGAGTAACGGTTCACGCTCTACCATTTTATTGCCAGTCTTTATACCCGCAGCTGTGATTATGCTGCTGTTGGTCATCGGTACCGCCATCAATCCTGAGGCAGCGGGTGCTCTGTTCAGTGATGTGCTTAGTTTTACGACTGAGACATTCGGCTGGTTTTATATGCTGGCAGTGGCCCTGTTTTTGATGTTCATTATCGTACTGGCGTTTTCGTCTTATGGCAGTATCAAGCTGGGTCCTGATCATGCTGAGGCGGAGTACGGATTCCTTGAATGGTTTGCCATGCTATTTTCGGCAGGCTACGGGATTGCGCTACTGTTTTATGGAGTAGCGGAACCAGTGATGCATTTTTCTAGTCCGCCAATGTCGGATCCTCAGACCATTGCGGCGGCAAAAGAGGCGATGCAAATTGCGTATTTCCATTGGGGTTTTCATATTTGGGCGATTTATGGTGTTGTTGGTTTATCACTGGCGTATTTTGCGTTTCGTCATGGTCTACCATTATCAATACGCTCGACACTGTATCCGATTATTGGTGACAGGATTCATGGCCCTATCGGTCATACAGTCGATGTGTTTGCGATATTGGGTACGATGTTCGGTATTGCTACCAGTCTTGGCCTGTCAGTGTCGCAGATTAATGCAGGTCTAAACTACTTGTTACCTGATATTATCCCCGTGAATACTACCATACAGGTCGTGGCGATTGCATTAGTGACATCAGCAGCACTGGTGTCCGTATTGGCAGGGATGGACAAAGGGGTAAAACGCTTGTCTATTCTAAATATGGTATTGGCAACCGCGTTGATGGTGTTTGTATTTGTAGTAGGGCCGACGATCTTTATCCTAAATGCCTTTATGGAAAATACAGGCAGCTATTTGGGTAATATCGTTGAGCGTACCTTTAGCTTACAAGCGTATGAGAATAGCGATTGGATCGGTAGCTGGACCTTATTTATCTTTGCATGGACGATTGCATGGGCCCCCTTTGTCGGTCTGTTTATTGCCAAGATTAGCCGTGGTCGTACCATCCGTGAGTTTGTACTCGGTGTGATGTTGGTGCCAACGTTCTTTACGTTCTTCTGGTTTTCTGTATTTGGTGATACTGCCCTACATATGATTATGGTCGATGGCTATAACTCACTCATCAGCGAGGTACAAAACAACCAAGCGATTGCTTTATTTAAGTTATTAGAGCGGTTACCGTTTACCGAATTTGTGTCGTCATTGACTATTTTGTTGATTATTACGTTTTTTGTGACGTCATCGGATTCTGGCTCATTGGTGATCGATTCGCTGGCGGCTGGTGGTCGTAGTGATACGCCATGGTGGCAGCGCAGCTTTTGGGTAGTGACTGAAGGGGCCGTTGCCGCGGTGCTTTTGATTGCAGGCGGTCTCACAGCGCTACAAACGGCAGCAATCGTTAGTGCACTACCATTTGCGATTATCATTCTGATCTCCATGTTCGGTATGTGGCGCGCATTGCGTATCGAGGGACATCGTAATCAAAGCCTTGATCAAAATAATAAACTACCGCCGCACTTACTTAAACCGTCTGCATGGCGTGAGCGCATCGACTATATGGCTGATAAGCCGACACGTGATAAGGTGCTAAACTACATCAAAGAAGTGGTGATGCCCTCGATGATGGAGGTGTCGTCTAAGTTTGCAGAAACTGGCTGGACGACTGAGGTGAATTATGATGCAGCCAATAACCGTGCCGTGCTTGAGTTGCAGCGTGGCGATGATGTCGAGTTTTGGTATGAGGTACGCTTGTCTGAACATGAAGCGCCTGATTATTATACTGAAAGCAGCGCCGACACCTTGCCGCAAGAACACTATCACCGTGCTGAGGTGTATCTGCGCCGTGGTGGTCAGACCTATGACTTATACGGCTATAAATCTGAATCGGTGATCAATGATATTATCGATCAGTTTGAGAAGTATTTGCACTTCTTGAATGTGTCACCTGATAGCCTACCTTGGCGTATGCAAGCGCATGATGAAGACCTTACATTGGAGCAGGGTAGTGTGCTTGATAAATAACGAACAGAGTGTATTAACAATGACTACGACTCATACAAGCGATTCACGTTAATCGCTTGCAATAAATGCAGGAATCCTTAGAATAACGGCTTGTTTTCCTTACAAATCAAGCCGTTTTTTATGTCTATTGATTCTCCTGTGTTACCTTCATCCTCGACTTTGTCCGATCATCCATTATTGCAGCCATTGAACATAGGTGGCCTGACGATTGAAAACCGTTTGATGGTTGCGCCGATGGCGGGCGTGACGGACAATCCTTTTCGCCGATTGTGCAAATCATTTGGCGCAGGTCATGCGGTCAGCGAGATGATCATCGCTGATACGGCACTTTATGCACGCAAAAAATCCCTGTATCGTGCCAATTTCGACAATGAGATTGCGCCTATTTCTGCTCAGATAGCAGGTGCAGAACCAGATAAATTGGCTGAAGCGGCTCGTTATCAAATCGATAATGGTGCGCAGATTATCGATATCAATATGGGCTGTCCTGCCAAAAAAGTCTGCCGTAAGCTGGCAGGCTCAGCGCTGCTGCAAGATGAGGATCTAGTAGCAAGATTGCTTGATGCTGCAGTCAATGCCGTTGATGCGCCTGTCACACTAAAGACACGATTGGGGTTTGAAAACGGTCGTGAAAACATCCTGCGAGTCGCCAAGCGGGCAGAGCAAGCAGGTATTGCCGCGATTGCGATTCATGGGCGTACGCGCGAGGATATGTATACGGGCGAGGCGCGTTATGAGTTAATACGCGAAGTCAAAGACAGCATTAGCATTCCTGTCATTGCGAATGGCGATATCGATAGCGCGCAAAAAGCGCAGCATGTTTATGAGATGACAGGCTGTGATGCAGTGATGATTGGGCGAGCCGCGCAAGGGCAGCCGTGGATATTTCGTGATATTGAGCATTTTTTGCGCACAGGTGACGTGCTTGATGCCCCAAGTGTGAGCGAGATTAAGGAAGTTGTACTGGCGCATTTGCAAGAGCTGTATGACTTTTACGGCGAGTACTCCGGCTGCCGTATCGCTCGCAAGCACATTGCATGGTATACGACAGGTATTCCAAGCTCCAACGCTTTTCGGCAAGCGATGTATGGTGAAGAAAGTACTGCTGGGCAGTTCCGAGTGGTTGAGCGTTTTTTGCAGACGCATGAGTAATAATGATCTGTACAGTTTCATCACGCTTATCATAAGCATAAATCACTGATACGTCTTTTAATCCTGTTGATTCAAGCTATATTTTATCAACAGGTGTGGCTTCATTAAAAGGCATAGCATCAGGGTTTTTCTCAGATGTTGGCTTTTCTTTTTGCCAAGGGAATCAGCCTTCTAGCTCAACTTGTAGTGATAAACTCAAAAACGTACGAATAAGCACGAGAATACCCAATACTGAGACGCTGCGTAATGTCGGCTCTGTTGCCATAATGTCTGCGGCAATCAGTACCTCAAGTCCCAAAAGAATGGATTTGCCAACGGTCTGCCTGCTCTCTACATAGGTATTATGGTTCAGGCCGCCCGATATCCGAAATGCTTTATAAAAAGCAAAGAGAGTCCAAAGAACATAATCAAGACACCAATGACTTCGACTATCTTGGCAATCAAGTCAATATAGTGGGTTAGGTTTCCGATCAAAATAACGTCTCCTCTGTATTAGTCAGCAAAAAGTATGGCGCTAAATATCGTCACTATTATATGATGATATATCACTATAAACCTCTAAAACCGTCAAGTTAACTATCAGCTATTGGTGTTTTGTTCACTGTATGCGATATTTTTTTGCTATGCTGTAAACGAATATTCATTGGCATAGGACAGACAAAAAGGACTTTTTATGGCTAATCCCTCAAAAAAAGCAATAACAAAAGCAGTAAAAGGCAAGAATATTATCATTACGGGTGCATCAAGTGGTATTGGCGAGCGTACGGCTTTTTTATTAAGTGAGTGCGGGGCGCATGTTATTTTGTTGGCGCGTACTAAAGACAAACTAAAAACCGTCAAAGAAAATATTGAAATATTGGGTGGCAGGGCCAGTTATTATCCATGTGACCTCACCAATATGGATGAGATTGAAAAAATCAGCGAACAAATTCTTGCTGATTTTAAACATGTGGATGTATTGGTCAATAATGCTGGTCGTTCGATTCGCCGTTCGGTACATGAGTCGGTCAACCGTTTTCATGACTTTGAGCGCACCATGGAGATCAATTATTTTGGCGCGGTCAAAATTATTCTTGGTTTCTTGCCGACGATGATTAACCGCCAAACGGGTCAAGTTGTCAATATCTCTTCGATTGGGGTATTGGCCAACAGCCCTCGTTTTGCTGCGTATGTGGCGTCAAAATCTGCGTTAGATGCGTTTAGTCGTTGCTTAGCCGCGGAAGTCAAAGGCGATAATATCAAGGTCACCAATATCTTTATGCCCTTGGTACGTACCCCTATGATTGCCCCAACCAAACTATACCGTTATATGCCAGCTTTGATGCCTGATGAAGCCGCATTAATGGTCGCAAAAGCGATTGTCCATAAGCCAAACAGTATCGCCAGTAATATGGGCAAATTCGCCTCAGCGACGTACTCGTTGGTGCCAGCCTTTAACGTCGGTATTCAATCAATTGGTTATCGTATCTTCCCAAGTTCGACGGCAGCGCAAACGACTGATAGTAAGCCTAACTTTGCTCAGCGTGCCTTTGCCAGAATTCTCCCTGGTGAGCATCACTAAGATAGGTTTATTCTCAATTATTACGAAAACAAAAAAAAGGATACGATGGTATCCTTTTTTAATACCCTATCTATTTGTATTGATGTTCCTATAATATAGATAGGTAAGGCGTTAGTAGCCTTTTGTTCTTAGCAATTTACTTCGGTTAAAGTTTATTTGCCATAATCCACCTTTATGCGCAGAATGGGCGGTTCCCTAGTGAGGACTTGAATCTTTGGCTGTGAGCTAATGGTATTAAGGTTTCAACTTGCTGAGATAGCCACAGTGTAC
>NZ_MRYC01000028.1:0-27433 GCF_001921765.1 Psychrobacter sp. C 20.9
GGAGTAAGTCATGGTCTTTATAATAACAATTAAGTTTGATAATTAGTTTATAACACTTTTAAGTGGGATTGGCTATATTTAATATTTTACTTTGGTGAAAGTTCGACTAAAAAACCTAAGAAAAATGGTGAGTACAAACCAAGAAATGCTCTAGAACTTCAAAGAACCTTAACCGCCTGTATTAAAGAGAAATATAAAGAAGGAATTGACATATTTGTGATGGATTTATCACTTGAAGATACTTAGCTACAAATCCATAGCCAACTATCTTAACTACAACTTCATAGTTAAAAACCCACCCCTTATTCAGCAACTAAATAAACACTATCCAACACGCGCACCGCTTTCCTCTGCTACAGTAAGTCATGCAAATATCCTAATAAAAAGGAGCCATTCATGAGCTTACTCAATACGCTTAACCTCACCTATCCGATTATCCAAGCGCCAATGGCGGGCGGTGCCACCACCCCTGAGCTGATTGCGAGTGTCAGTAACTTTGGCGGACTGGGTTCATTAGGCGCTGGCATGACCGCGCCAGACGTTTTGGATAGCCAAATCAATACGATTAAGACCCTGACCGACCGTCCTTTTATGGTCAATCTGATGGTGTTATCCGAGCATGAGTCAAGCAACTTTGATACCGCCATGCCGACTTGGCTGAGTAATTATTACCAAGAGCAGAATATAGAATTTACGCTACCCACGCGTCCAGCACAGAGTTTTGCTGAGCAGTTACAAGTGCTGTATGACAATCCTGTACCTGTCGCCAGTTTTACCTTTGGTATTATCAGTGCTGAGCAAATTGAGCGTCTGCAACGTGTCGGTACGCGCGTCATCGGTACGGCAAACCATCCATTGGAAGCCAAAGCATGGAGCGAGATTGGTGCAGATGCAGTTTGTGTACAAGGCGTAGAAGCAGGCGGTCATCGCGGTGGTTGGTTACCACAAAGCGAAACCGATCCATTGGGATTATTAACGCTGATTAGCCAAACGCGCGCGTGCACAGATATTCCGCTGGTTGCCGCAGGTGGCATTATGACGGGACAGGATATCAAGGCAGTACAAGCGGCAGGGGCTGAGCTTGCGCAAATGGGGACGGCATTTTTGACCACAGATCAATGCGGTATTAATGATACGTATAAACAAGCGCTCATTGATGCCAGTCAAGGTAAACGTAGTAGCGAGACGCGCTTAACCAGATTATTCTCAGGCAAGCTTGCACGTGGATTATTAAACAACTATTTGCGTGATTTTGCTCAATTTGAGTGTGTAGATGTGCTACCGCCCTACCCGCAACTCAATGGCATGACCAAGTTTATGCGAGCGGATGCGGCCAAGCGTTTGGACGCCGAGCATCTGTCGTTATGGGCAGGGCAAGGCGTCACGTTAGTCAGAGACGAAAGTACAGACGCCTTACTGACACGATTAACAAAAGACTTGTGAATTACTGACCCTTCAGCGTTGCACGAAACCCTTTATAATCCTCCGCCGTTTGCTCTACTGCCTCGATCATCGGTACGTGACCGATATCTTCCATCATAATGACTTGCGCTTGCGGGATGATGTCTTTGATCACATTGACCGTTTCAGGTTTGATGACTTGATCTTTATCACCCCAAACTACGAGCGTTGGAATATGATAGTTCGCGATGATTTGAGCGCGCTCCTCGACACTATCAGTGACGATTTGCTCAAGGATTTTGGCGTCCAACTCCTTATTATTGATACGCTCTTGCGCGAATACCGCTTTGACTGACTTGGGCAAATAAGGCGGCTTATACATGACAAAATCGTACATCTTATAGAAGTCTTCTTTGCTATTGATCAGCAATGGGTTGTTCTCAAGGGTTGCGCCCTCAAGCGATTTTGGCACGCCTGCTGACCAAAACCCTGCGCTATCGACAAGCCACAGACTCTTGACGTCTTTTGGGTACTTTGCGGCATAAGCGACACTGATCGCGCCGCCCATCGAGTTACCGCCGATGTGAATATTGCTTGCTAATCCTTTAGCTTGCAACAGCTCATGTAAGCGCGTGGCCTGTGCCTGTGAGCGGTAGTCTGCGCTCATAGGTTTGCTCGACTCACCAAAACCAAGCAGATCAGGAATGATCAGATGATAGTCCTCTAACTCGTCAGCGATACGGGTGAAGTTATCCTTATTACCGCCAAAACCGTGAATGAGAAGTAGTGGCTCGGCGGTGAGGTTGTTATTTTCGGCATAAACTAACTTGTCGCCAGAAGTTAGCGTAAATGATTTGACATCCAGATCAGACTTATTGCGCTCATATTGAATGATTTTTTGGGTAGTGTTAACGGCAAGCGTATTGGGCGCTGTGGTACAGCCTACGATAGAGAGACTAAATAGTGCGGCAAGGCCTAAGCGTTTAAATAGCATGGAGGCATCCTTGTTAGAAATATAGTCAATCCACTCTTAAATTGGATCAACTGTAGTATAAAAAGTATCTACGTTATGATTCTAACGACAAATGCGGCTTTATATTTATAAATCTCTTACTTGGTAGTCAAATCAGCCTCATAGAAGATATAACTTCAAAAGGACAGTAACAACGTTAGTAACACATTTATTACTAGAGCTTATGCCAGCATGTGTTCTGCTTACCGTTCTAATAAAAATGGCACGGGCATTGTCATTTACAATAAGCGTTTTTATGCGATCAGTTTCAAGGTCGTTACCTACCCCTATCCTAAGACGCATTTTTATCATAAACCAACGCCCATTTGAATGGCGCAAAAGGAAAGACATTGAGCGACACCAGTATTGCCACTGACAAACGGCGTGACCTCACCGAAGGGTCGATTGCCAAAACGATGCTCTTATTTGCCTTGCCAACCCTTGGATCGTCAGCGCTACAATCGTTGAATGGCTCCATCAACGCCGTCTGGGTGGGCCGCTTTTTAGGAGAAGAGGCGCTCGCTGCAACAGCGAACGGCAACATTTTGATGTTTATACTCATCTCCTTCGTTTTCGGTTTTGGTATGGCGTCTACTATTTTGATTGGTCAGGCCATGGGACGCCGTGATGAGACGATGGTCAAAAGGACCATGGGCACGGCGCTCGGCAGTATTATTCCGATCAGTATAGTGGTGTCAGCAGGAGGATGGATATTTGCGCCAATGCTGCTAGATTTGCTTGGCACGCCAGCCAGTGCGGTGGATCTGGCTCTGACCTATCTACGGATGATTTTCGCTGCGATGCCCGTCACGCTCACGTTTACGCTGATCATGATGGCACTGCGCGGGACGGGCGATTCTACGACGCCGCTTTGGTTCATCATTATATCGGTGGTGATCGATCTGATTTTGACGCCGACGCTGATTTTGGGTCTAGGGCCTTTTCCTGAATGGGGGATATTTGGCTCGGCTTTTGCCACCGCCGCTGCAAACACGCTCGCGCTTATTGGTATGGTTATCACGATGTACATGCGCGGCTCTGTGCTGACACTCAGCATGCCAGAGCTGTGCTTTTTGCGCGCAGACCGAGACATTTTAAAATCGATGTTTTCAAAAGGCTTGCCGATGGGCCTACAGATGATTGTCATCTCTTCGGCGGCATTGACGATGCTGTCATTAATCAACCGTGAAGGGGTACAGACCACAGCTGCCTATAGTGCCACCCAGCAGCTTTGGACATACGTGCAGATGCCTGCAATGGCGCTAAGTGCCGCAGCCAGCGCGATGGTTGCACAAAATATCGGTGCCAATCAATGGGCCAGAGTCTCAGATATCACTCGTTGGGGACTCATCTTTAACGTGATATTGACAGGCGCAATTATCGCGGTGCTGACAATGTTTGATGGCACTATTTTGGGTTTTTTCCTTGGCAGTGATAGCGAAGCGTTGCCCATCGGAGAACACATTCAGCTCATGGCAACATGGGGTTTTATGTTTTTTGGAATAGCGCAAGTGCTGTTTGGCACCATGCGGGCGAACGGTTATGTGATTTGGCCATTGGTCGTTATGGCGATCTCAATGTATCCCGTGCGCCTTGGATTTGCGTTTGGGCTTTATCCCCTACTCGGTGAGGACGCGCTTTGGCTGTCATTTCCAGCAGGTATGGTAGCCACGGCGCTGATGGGCGCTGGGCTATATCTGTATGGCGGATGGCGCAAGGGCAAGAACTTGGTCGCAGAAGAAGCGGCACAAGGGAGTGAGGGATATCGTGTACATGGCGGTACCTCTGCGTCTTGTCGTGACATCACCCCGACGACGGTATGGAAGCTGCTCCCTTTACGCCGTATCACAAGGCTACATCGACGACTTCGGAGACGACTGTACAGACACCGTATGATTAAGAGTAATAAAGGCTAATAGCGTGGTTCATATATACGTTTAGCTTAACGGTTCTTAATCACTACGGCTTTTGTTCATTGGTATTTGGCACAACGTTGACTGAACAAAAAGCACCGTATGTAAAGATGTTTGCTGGGCTCAGCGTTGATTACTAACACATTACAACGTTACATCAGCCAATAAAAAATCCACTGCGGCGGCGGCATGAATCGCCGTGGTGTCAAATACAGGGATCGGACTGTCTGCTTGCGTAATCAATAGACCAATCTCAGTACACCCTAGTATCACACCCTCTACGCCTTGCTCCGCAAGTTTGCTTATGACATCGATATAATATCGGCGTGAGCCGTCTTGAAACTCACCGACGCACAGCTCTTTTTTGATAATACGGTGTACCTCTGCACGCTTGTCCTCGGCAGGTATCAACACTTCTAGCCCTGCATCAATCAGACGCTGCTTATAAAAATCTTGGGTCATGGTAAACTGCGTACCTAGTAACGCTATTTTGCTGATATTTTTTGCTTTGATGGCATCAATGGTGGCATCTGCAATATGGATGATGGGTAGATCAGTCGCTGCTTCTACATCGCCAAACAATTTGTGCATGGTGTTAGAAGCGATCATAATCCCTTGTGCGCCGGCAGTTTGCAAGCGTTTACCACTATTCGCCATCATTGCGCCCAGCTCATTCCATTCACCCGTTTCTTGTAGTGTATTGATGGGCCCAAAATCGACACTATGGATCAGTAAATCGGCTGAATGTAATCCACCCAATTTAGCTTTGATACCTTCATTAATAATGCGATAGTAGCTTTCAGTACTCTCCCAACTCATACCGCCGATGATACCCAATGTCTGCTGCGTTTGATGTGCCATTTGCTTGTCCCATTCATACTTAAATATTGGTTGTCATAGATTATCGTAGCAAAAGTTGCTCTCTAGAAGAGCGCATTATCTAGAGATATTGTTTTTCTCAAGATAAAAAGATGGTTATGAATCTATAGCAAATCTGACGATTGATAATAACGATTTTACCAGTCCGTCATCACGGAGTATCATGAGCACTGCTATCACTTGTAGGACAATCGAAACTATGGCCAACTTCCCCACCATCAGAATACGCACCCGCCGCAAATACTATCGCCTGATCTTTACCGGTCTTATGGCGATGATGATGTCACTCATCATCTCAACCGTATTATTGCTTATAAAGGTGGGCTATATTGACGGTTTTTTTACCGAGCTACTACACTCGTGGGGATTGGCCTTTATCGTGGCATGGCCCAGCGCGTATTTTTGTGCTTATATGGTGCAGGAGCATGTGCTCAGTAAGATTGAGTTTTATTAAGCCGCTATTTTATTAAGCCCCTATATAGTCAATCTCTTTCCATATAGCGCCGTGTCATTGACGGCTCAAGCACTATGTCTGTACATAAGCAGTATGGCGACTGCTCATCTTTATCAAATGCAGCAATCCATATCTATGCTGTCAAGACAATGACTGAGCATTTAATCCACCTGAAACAAAACCATACATAACGTCATCATCTATTTACTAGACGACCAGTCTATTGTTATCTATAGTATGACCCATACTGATTATATTTAAACCAGATCACACAGTACGATAGCTACACCATAATGTGATGCTCTGGGTCCCACACACATAATAACAAATAATTGATTAAGGATAACTTATGCGCGCCGCTACTTATGATCATTTTGGCAAACCTTCCGACGTACTGAGCGTGGGCGAGCGTCCTATGCCGCAGCCTGCTGCCAACGAAGTACGTATCAAAACCATCCTTTCCCCCATTCATAACCACGACATGCTAACGGTCAGCGGGCAATACGGCTACAAGCCAGAAATGCCAGCGGTTGGCGGTAGTGAAGCGTTAGGAATTATTGATGCGGTCGGTGATGAGGTCACAGAATTAAGCATCGGTCAGCGCGTGGCCTGTGCCAGTGTGCACGAAACGTGGGCAGAGTATTTTGTCGCCCCTGCCAATATGGTATTTGTCATCCCTGATAGCATCGAAGACGAACTGGCCGCGCAGCTGATTGCTATGCCATTATCCGCCTTGATGCTGCTTGAATTCTTAGAAGTCGAGAGTGGTCAGTGGATCATTCATAACGCGGCTAATGGTGCTGTTGGTAAAACACTAGCCATGCTAGCAGCGGCACGCGGTGTGAACACCATTAATCTCGTGCGTAGCAAAGACTCGTTAGAAGAGCTGACCGCGCTAGATATCAAAAACAATGTCGTCACTACTGATGATGACTGGCAAGACCAAGTCCGCGCTATCATCGGTGAGGACAAGATCACTGCTGCTGTGGACTCCGTTGGTGGTGAATCAAGCAATGAGCTGCTATCGCTACTCGGTAGCAACGGCACGTTGGTCTCGTTTGGTATTATGTCAGGTAAACCAATGCAACTAGACGCTGGCAGCCTGATCTTTAAGCAAGCTATCGTCAAAGGCTTCTGGGGCAGCAAAACCAGCCAAGAAATGGATCTGGACAACAAACAGCGTCTGATTGATGAACTACTAGAGCGCGCGACCAACGGCAATCTAAAATTACCAATTGAAGCGGTTTATGGGCTTGATGATATTACCAAAGCCGTCTCAGGTGATGTGCAATCTGGCAAAAAAGGTAAGGTACTATTAAAACCTTAGTACCTTTAAAGTACTGTCAAAACTATAATTTACACACTAACCTTTCAATGACTATTATCATCAGAGGTAGCATAAAATAAGAAGAAGCCCGTTTGTATTTATCCTAAAGTACAGTGGGATTTTTTTGCTTTAGTGACTTTGCAGTCATGAAATAATGAAGCATGCGATAGTTAAGCCACGACTCATGAACATAAACAATAAAACGTAATAGGGATATCACCATGTCAAACGAGAAAACCTTTAAAGCCTTAGTGGTCGAAGAAACCAGCGACGGTAATTTCGAAAAAAGCATTCAACAGCGCAACCTCAGAGACCTGCCTGACAATGATCTATTGATCGAAGTACATTACTCCTCGCTCAACTATAAAGATGCCATGTCGGCCTCAGGCAATAAGAGCATCACCAAAAACTATCCGCACACCCCTGGTATTGACGCGGCAGGTGTCGTCGTCAGTGACAAATCAGGCACGTTTAGCGAAGGTCAAGAAGTCGTGGTATTCGGCTATGATTTAGGTATGAACACCGCAGGCGGACTCGGGCAAATGATTGCCATCCCTGCCGACTGGGCATTGCCTTGCCCTGAAGCGCTGAGCCTAAAAGAAGCGATGATCTATGGTACAGGCGGCCTAACGGCGGCGCTAAGCATCCAAAAGATGGAAAAAATGGGCGCAAAACCAAGCGATGGCCCCGTTGCCGTATCAGGCGCGACAGGCGGTGTGGGCACTATCAGTATCGCTATCCTCTCGCAGCTGGGCTACGAGTCTATCGCCTTCTCTGGTAAGCCTGAGCAAAGCGAACACTTGAAAGATTTGGGCGCCACCGAAGTGCGCCATCGTGACACCATCAATGAAGTCGGCAATCGCCCTGTTGGCCGTCCGCTATGGGCCAATGCCATCGATACCGTCGGCGGTGACTATCTTGCCAACCTACTCAAGCAAACCAAACCAGGTGGCGCAGTGACGACCTGTGGCCTTGCAGCATCAGCATCATTTTCGATGACCGTGTTGCCGTTTATCACGCGTGCGGTATCGCTACTGGGTATCGACTCGGTATTTATCCCACTTGAGGACAAAAAAGCGATTTGGCAGCGCGTGGCAACGGACATGAAACTGCCCAATCTGGAGCAATACGCGGAAGAAATCACCCTTGAGCAAACCCCTGAATACCTAGAGCGCTTTATTGATGGTAAGGCTGTGGGACGTTATGTGGTAAATGTGAAGGGTTAGGTTTTAAGAGTTAGCATTATAAATAAAAGGCAGTATTTCTTTTGAGGTGCTGCTTTTTCTATGGAAAGTACAATAATTTATTTCTAGATTAAAATATATAACTAAAGGCATGTTAAGCTACATTTAGAACAATATTATTAAAGGGGCTGTCCTAGATAAGTAAAATTATTTAGGATAGCACTATGAGAAAGAGTAAACTAAGTTGGTATAAACAAAGCAGACTAATCGAGTTATTTGTTGCCGGTTCTACCGCGAGAACAGCAGCAAGCTTAGTTGGTGTTAATAAAACCACAGCCAGTTATTACTTTCATAGGCTAAGACTGCTTATTTACGAGAATAGTCAAGACCCTGGTCTATTTGAAGGCGAAATCGAAGTAGACGAATCATACTTTGGTGGAACTCGTAAAGGCAAGCGAGGGCGAGGTGCTGGTAGCAAAGTGCCCGTGTTTGGTCTATTAAAGCGTAATGGCAAGGTCTACGCTTGTATTATACCCAATGCTAAAGCAGATACTTTGATCCCCATCATAAGAGAAAAAGTGAAGCCTGATAGCATTGTTTATACTGACTCATTTAAAAGCTATAACGCATTAGATGTCAGTGAGTTTACTCATTATCGTATCAACCACTCCAAAACCTTTGTTAATGACAAGAATCACATTAATGGTATAGAGAACTTTTGGAACCAAGCTAAACGGCATCTACGTAAGTTTAACGGAGTTCCAAAAGAACATTTTCACCTCTATTTAAAGGAATGTGAGTGGCGTTTTAATCACAGTGACCCAAAGTCGCAATTACTACAATTAAAACAATGGGTTAAACAGGGTTTGAACTAGTTATCTAGGACAGCCCCTTATTAAATTACAAAGAAGCTTCGAATATTTAGTACATTTAAAATCGAGGATAAATATTCATATGTTATCAAATGAAGTAATCAAACAGATTCGTACTGGCGAACTAGTTTTGCACTGTGTCGAAGTAGAAATATTTCAAACAGCAAGCAATAAAATAAAAATGCTGGGACACGGCACTATCAAAATCAACAGTGTCGGCACTATCTATTTAGAATTTATTTGTACTTATAGTAAAAATGTACCACATGCATTTCTTAATGAAAAGTTACCTAAAGATCCGTTAAATTATGAAGAAAAGCTACATCTCCGTGTTAAAACCTTAAATGGTAATGAGTATAAGTCTGATGGTTTTTCTATCAAAATCAACTTTAATTCATCGAATTTACCAACTCATTACTACGTAATTTTATCTTCCATTTATTCGCTAAGTGACACTGAACCACTAAAGCTAAAGGAAGATAGTTATATATATTTTGAGTTTGCAGATCATTTTAGTATACCATCAAACAAAAAAAACTCAGTAGTATCTAGTCTTGGTTCTGAATCTCACAGCTGGAATCAGACAGTGATAAAAATGGATGGTTACTCTGTATCTATGGTGAAGCATAAGCATTATACAGGAATTAGTGCAACTGGATCTTTTGAGCCTGACAAGTTATTTAAATGTCTTAAGTTTTATATTGGATTTTCTAGTGCGTCTATGCCTCAACCTTACTATATGATAAGCATCAAAAACGGAAAAGAAAAACGAACTATTTGTAGTATATCCAATAAACAAAAGCGTCAGACCTCGTCTAGTCCAATGGTTGATAACGCTGCGGGTGAAAAATATAAAGACTCTACCTATCATTATGCACTTTTAGAAAACATGCAGATTTTACAAAAAAATAAACCAAGGCATTTTGATAGTATCTACTCACAATGGGAAAGAGTATGGCACTCATTTCAGTCAAAAAATAGTATTATGATTCTTACTTTATCAGTCGCTATTGAGGGTCTGCTTAATGATATTTATATTCCTGCTATTACACTCAAAAGCAATGATACAGAATTAGAAGCTCAAATAAAAAATATAAAAAAACAGATAAAAAGTCTTGAGTTAACATCTGAACAGCGTAATCGCCTACTTGGCAGCGTAAGCTATTGGAAAAACATAACAGCAGCTAAAGCTCTTAACTATCTAGTTGAACATGGAGTGGTAACAACAGAAGATAAAAAATTATGGCAAGACCTTCGCAATGAAAGTGCTCATCCTAAAATTCGAGAAGAAGGTTTAGCGAAAGAAAGACTGGAACTTGAGCAGGTTCTATCTTGCTTAGATTTATTTCACAAGCTTATCTTAAACACTTTAAAGTTCTCTGGCCCGATTAGGGTTTTACAACTTAAAGAACGTTATGGTCACGTAGAGTTAACTCATATTGATGTTCTTAGCTAACAGAAATAAAATTATAAGACTGTTAATGGTTTATTAATAATCGCTCAACCTACGACTTGTAGAGCGTTTTAGCCTCGATTGTAGCGGTTATCCTTGTTTGACCACTAGATTGCAGCGACTTAGCCCGCTGTGGTATCGCATAGCAGGAACACAGCGGGCTTTAGTCGCGGCTCTAGTGGGCAGACAAGATAATAGCGGAAAGCGAGAATAGCTCCAAAAACTCTAAAGCAAAAAAACACCCAACCAAGTTGAGTGTTATTTTATATCAGCTAAACATCAAGTCGAGATTACTCCCACTCAATAGTAGCCGGCGGCTTACTCGAAACATCATACGTCACGCGTGAGACATCAGCGATTTCATTCATGATGCGGTTTGATACCGTTTCAATCAAATCGTATGGCAGATGGGCAAAGCGTGCGGTCATAAAGTCTACGGTCTCAACCGCACGTAGCGCGATTACCCATGCATAGCGGCGACCATCACCGACCACGCCGACAGATTTGATTGGTTGGAATACCGCAAAGGCTTGCGCGGTCTTGTCATACCAGCCAGAGCGCTCCAGCTCCTGCATAAAGATAGCATCGGCAAGACGCAGGATATCAGCGTATTCTTTTTTCACTTCACCAAGGATTCGCACGCCCAAACCTGGACCTGGGAACGGATGACGATAGATCATCTTCTCTGGTAGACCTAAAGTGATACCCAGTTTACGCACTTCATCTTTAAATAGATCGCGTAACGGCTCAACCAATTCAAACGCCAAGTCATCTGGCAAACCGCCAACGTTATGGTGGCTCTTAATGACGTGTGCTTTACCTTGATGTGACTTAGCAGATTCGATCACGTCTGGGTAAATCGTACCCTGTGCTAAGAACTCAACAACTTTACCATCGCTCTGCTCGCTCACTTGACGCGCACTATCAGCGAATACGTCGATGAAGGTTTTACCAATGATTTTGCGTTTTTTCTCTGGATCAGACTCGCCTGCTAGCGCATCTAAGAACAAATCTTCGGCATCAACACGGATGACTTTTACGCCCATATTTTCTGCAAAAACTTGCATGACCTGATCACCTTCGTGTAGACGCAAGAGACCATTATCCACAAACACACAAGTCAGCTGATCGCCAATGGCTTTGTGCAATAGTGCTGCAACGACTGAGCTGTCCACGCCGCCCGATAGTCCGAGCAATACTTGCTTGTCACCGATTTGCTCTTTGAGCTGCGCAATACGCATATCAGCGATATTGTCTGGCGTCCACTCACCAGCACAATCGCAAATCTGATGGACAAAACGACCTAGCAGCGCTTGACCTTGTAGGGTGTGCGTCACTTCTGGGTGGAACTGTAGACCGTAGTATTGCTTGTCATCATTAGCCATAATCGCAATCGGGCAGCTTGGCGTACTAGCAACGATGTCAAAGCCTTCAGGCGCTTCGATGACTTTATCACCATGGCTCATCCAAACGTTTAGCTTGGCAGCCGCGCCGTCAGTCTTGCTGTCTTCGATACCGTCAGTCAGCTGCGAGTGACCATTTACTTCGATGGTCGCCGCACCAAACTCATGAATATCACTGGCATGAACCTGCCCGCCAAAACGATCTGCCATCGCTTGCATACCGTAGCAAATACCCAATACAGGCACGCCTAGGTCAAACACCGCGTCATTGATACGCGGGCTGTTATCTGCATGGACGCTCTCAGGGCCACCCGATAAGATGACGCCTTTTGCGCCAAAATCGATGATACGCTGAGTGTCGATGTCATAAGGGAACATCTCACAAAATACCCCAGAATCGCGCACACGGCGGGCGATTAACTGACTGTATTGCGAGCCAAAATCGAGGATTAAAATGCGGTCTTGCTTGATAGTTGGCGTCGATGATGCGGTCGTCATAAGGTGAGTATCCATCAATAAAAAATTGGTGCTCTATTTTAACAAGTTTCGGGGCAATGATGGCGATTGACGTGCGGTTTATTCGCAACTATTTTATTAGTGACTTACATTTAGAATGGGTAATCCTACCACTGCATACCAAATATGGCATCTCATGATCATTATATGGTATAAAAAGTATAGTACGATGACATGGACATTGTTATCGTGGATGCTGTTATCGTGCAAGTGTGCGATATGCGTGCGATATGCGTGCGATATGGAAGGAACTTTACATTATGTTCGCGTTTGATCTAAACCTCAAACTGCTGGCCTATCACGCCATGCAGCTGAGTATCGCCTTTATCCTGTCGCTGCCCATTGCGCTCAATCGTGAGTTTCAAGACAATGGCGCAGGCCTGCGTACTTTTCCTTTGGTTACCATTGCCTCATGCGCCTTTATGCTGGTAGGGATGGACATCTACGACAGCCCCGACGCCCAAGCGCGCATTATGTATGGCATCATCACTGGCATGGGCTTCATTGGCGGCGGCGCGATTTTCAAAAACAAAGATGGCGCACAAGGCACCGCGACGGCCGCAGGACTTTGGAACACTGGCGCCATCGGTATTTCAGTGGCTTACGCCCGCTACGAAATCGCCATCATCCTATCCGTAGTGGGATTTTTAATATTGCAATTTTCCACACCATTTAAAACCAAAGCCAAGCATAAAGACAAATCTTAATTCTTTCTACTCTTTGACTTGCCAACCATCTACTTTAGCTTCAGACAGAATATCATCTGCTAACCACCCCTTTTTCAGTAATCTTAACTTCAATTTACCACGCTACTCTCTTTTGATTACTTTCCTGCACGTATTTTAGCGCTATTAAATATTATTTATTTTACACCCCTTGCTATTAAGTATTTTTACACAGGCCAATGCTCATAAAGTCTGAAATCCCTTACGATAATCACTTGTTTTTTGTTGAATAATTTGGCTGTAACTTTTTGAAAGTAGACGTTAATTATCAATCAAACTTTGTTACATAATCATGTAGATTATAAATGTGGATGCCCAAAACACCAGTGAAACAGATGGGCAAGCGGCGTATTGCCTTGTCAAAAAAACAAGCGATTTTAACAGCTTATACTACTGGCTTATTCACTCGACTGGTATTGTCACAGCAGAGTAGCGAGTAGACTAATTGTGATATTGCTATATTGAGACTCGGTAACACCATTAAGACTTGCCTGCCTCATAAATAGCCTTATAGGCAGATAATTGTTGGTTTTTTATAATAGTGAAAGTCAATAACCCATTCAATAATAATGGTGCTAACGTATTTTTTATCGACACCATCAAGCCCTAACGCTTCTAAAAAAAGGATGAAGAAATGAAAGATATGGACTTCTTACCTCGCTCTGCTCTAAAACTTAGTACTCTCACTTTAGCCATTGCCGCCACCTCTTTTGCCACTACCAGCACCATGGCAGCTGAATGTCTGCTCAATGATGCAAATGACACTACCACGACATTAGGAGCAACCAGTAACGGCGATAGCGCACTGGCTTGTGGTAATAACGCGGTCGCTGGTGGCACCAACGATACCGTCGCTGTCGGTAACCAAGCCAATGCAGGTATGAACTCAGCCACTGCGGTCGGTGGTCAAGCCAACGCCGCAGGTCTTGGTTCAACCTCAGTCGGCTGGCAGTCAGCCGCGACTGGCGAGCGCGCTCAAGCCTTTGGTCATTTAGCGACCGCCCAAGGGGAGCGTTCACTGGCTATCGGTTAAAATGCTGATGCGCAAACAGATTTCTCCACCGCCATTGGTAACGAAACAGTTTCGAATGGTATTGATGCCTTAGCCATTGGTGATACTGCCAATGCAACGGGCAATTCAACCACCGCTGTTGGTGATGAATCGGTCGCGACAGGCCCTGGTGCGACCGCAATCGGTTGGCAAGCGGGCGCTAATGCTGAGCGCGCGCAAGCGTTCGGTCATCTTGCCCAAGCCAATGGCGTACGCTCTACCGCTGTCGGTGAAGCAGCGATGGCAAGTGGCATGGGCTCGGTCTCTATGGGTAATGAGTCCATGGCAAGCGGCATGAATAGTATCGCTATTAGTAATGGCACGATTGGTATTAGCGTCAGTGTGGATTCTTTAGCGACCCGCGCTGAATTTACAGACTTACGCCGTATGTATAACGACCATGACGACCGCTTAGACGAAGCCGAAGACGGTATTGCACTGGCACTGTCTATGGAAACGCCTATGATTCCAGCGGGTAAGCAATACGCCACGACCATCGGCACAGGCTATTACAACAGTAGTACTGCGATTAGCGCCGCCTTTGCTGGACATATTAACGACAGTATGAGCTTCTCGACAGGTGCAGGTTTTGGTACGGACACAGGCAAATTTGGCGCGCGGGGTGGGGTGACTTTTGCTTGGTAAGCAGTTGTAATACCGTATGACATTAGGGCGTGTCCCTAATTCAAGCGTTTATGACTAAATGGGCTAAAAATGGCTAAATCTTTGGCAAACGGTGTCAAATAGCTGGCCAATATCTTGATATTACCTGCGCTATTTTCCTTGTTTGCCTGCAATTTATCTCATTTTTATCACCATTTTTAAAATAGGGACACGCCCTAGCAAAACAATCTCGCTACGGCGGGATTTTTTTGTGATTATATTTCATTATTTTTCGCCAGTTATCCTTTTATACAGACTCCTCGTCTCTATATTTTCGGTGCTTAACTAAATTTCTTAAGTTAATGACTGAAAAACTTACGTAACATTACGAGATAGCGCAGAAACTAACACTTAATAATCAATATGTTACCAAGCTTTGTATTACTATGAATTTGTTCTCTCAAGCGCCAATTAAATATTTCATTAAAACCAAAGCGCTATTTGCTGGCCCTGTTTCCATCGTCCACAGCTCGATAACGATAAGAATAAAAGATTATGACTCCTTTAACGCCTGCGTCTCGTATGATGCACGGTGTGCAAGATACTGTTTTTGCGCCCGCATCATCTCAGTCGACTGCTGCCACGATTGCCTTTAGCTTCCAGCTAATGACACGAGCGGAGCCACCTGAGATTGTGATTGCAACCATTAAGTCGTTATTGGCTGTCAAACAGGCAGTGGATGAAATCTTAATTATTGATAATAACCATACGGATAAATCTCTTTATCAACCATTGGCCGCCTTTTGTGAATCGCTAGATGCCGCGCTCAACGTGCGCTTTTATCATATTGATGAGATTGCAGGCTACAAAGCGGGTGCGCTTAACTTGGCGCTGGCGTGGATGGACAGACGCTGTAGTCATATCGTGGTGGTGGATAGCGATTACGAAGCATTGCCGCATGCCCGTGAGGCGATGGTACAAGCTATTAACGACTATCCTGAGCATACACTATTACAGTTTCCGCAGTTTTATCGCAGCGCCCATCTTGAGGACATTCACAGCGAGCTGAATCATTACTTTAACCATCACCTATATCAGCCGCGCAATCGTATGCGCGCCTTATCGACAGGCACGTATGCGGTCATTCGCCGTCGTGATTTGCAGCAGCTGGGCGGTTGGTCGGGCGCATCAATCACCGAAGACGCGCAGATGGGAGTGCTCATGCATCAGCATGATATGCGTAGCGCCTTTATTCCTACAGTGATTGCAACAGGACTGCTGCCCGCAACCTTGTGTGATTTATTGGCACAGCGTCAGCGCTGGGTATATGGCAATATGCAGATTTTTTGTCGCTATCTTGCCACGCCATTGTTACGTCGTCTGCATCCGATGTATGCCGCGAGTATGGCGACAACCAAACACGGCAAAGCTGAGCAGCGCCGCTATCAGCGCGCGCACTTGTCGCAGCTTAGTGCATGGGTCAATGGCACAGGGATTTTAATTTTGCTTCAGCTTATCACGGTGATGGTAATGGCGTTTGCATTAATGGTGGGCCATGACAGCACATGGGCGTTACCGATTTTGGCTGTCGTCTATACAGGTTACGGCGTATTTTTACTGCGCCGCTTATGGGCGTATTTGCGTGACCAAGCCCCACTCACCCAGCAAATGCAGCGCGGCTATCAACACACCATCGCCAAACGCTTACGCACATGGCTGATGCATTTAAACTTTTGGGAAGTGGGTGCGCTGTGCTGGTTGCCTGTATTGTGGGGACGACAAAAACCCTTTGTGTGTACCCCAAAAATCGCTCCTGATGCCACGCAATCAGCGCTAAAGCACGCCAATCGCCGTGCCTTACCCAAATTACTATTGATGTTAAATGCGCTCACTGCCCTACTAGCATCACCGCTGTCTGCGGCTTATTCCCCGATATTATTCGTCTGTGCGCTCACCGTCTTTGGTTTAAAACTCATTGCCGCAAGACTTGCTTTAGCCAATTACAGCGCGGCCAGTGAAGCAGAGTACCTGCATTCTTTACCAGAACCATCAGCATCTTTTCCCTTATTAAATACAGAATACGTAAAACCACTAAACATTCAAAAAATGCCCTTTATCGAGACGACTGATCACGTACAAGATAAGCAGACCATCAACTTTTAACCTTTATTTTACTTTTTATTTTGCGCACATTTTTGTCCTGACTTTTATCTTTATTTTCAATAACAACAACCATAACAGCGGCGGCCATAACGATGATGAATAAGCGCCGCCATAGGAAATATTATGACCCCTTTATCTTTACGCACTGCTTCTGTCACGCCGCAGAAGCGACCCTTACGCATTGCTATCATTGCGCATTCTTTATACCCGATTGCTGAGCCTTACGCAGGCGGGCTTGAGATGATTACGCATCTGCTGTGTGACAAGTTGGTTGCGGCGGGGCACGAGGTGCTGCTTTACGCGCATGCTGACAGTCAGACGGAGGCGACCCTTGTACCGCTATTGTCGCGTCAAGAATTTGAGACGATGGTCTATCCAAACGAGCATGAGTCGGTGGCGATGGGGCGCGAGGAGATGTACCAATACCTCACCTATCAACATGCGCTACGCGATATTATCGAGCGTGACGGACGCGGCGAGATTGATGTGGTACACAATCACAGCTTGCATCATATTCCGATGATGATGGGTCAGGTCTTTGGCAAGCGCTTTTTTACCACTTTTCATACGCCGATTTTTCCGCATCTGCGTTTGGCATTATTGACCTTAAAATTGGGCACCGATACGCAATTTACCTCGATCAGTACCTGTCAGCAAAAACTGTTTGCCGAATTTGTGCCATCTAAAGTGGTGTATAACGGTATTGATGTGGACTCTTTTGACGCGCAACTTGAGGCCATCGATGACGAAGTGTATCTGTGGTACGGACGTATTTGTCCTGAAAAAGGCACGCATTTGGCAATGCAATATTGCTTGGAGGCGGGCAAACGCCTGATTATCGCAGGCCCCAAAAGCAACGCCCAGTATTTTGAACAATCTGTCGCGCCGTTATTACTCCAAGACAAGCAGCAAGGCAGCGATTTGCTCGACTATGTCGGTCACAAAACCAAAGCAGAGATTAACCGTTATTTAGGTCAAGCGACGGCGATGCTGTTTACGAGCACGTGGGATGAGCCGTATGGGCTGATATTGGCAGAGAGTCTCGCCTGCGGCACGCCTGTGATTGGCTTTGATGTGGGTGCGTGCGCTGAGATTGTCACGTCTGAAACGGGCATTGTGGTCGCTAAAGAAGACAAAGCCGCCTTTATCAAAGCCTTTGATAATATCAAAACCATCTCACGGGCGGCGTGCCGTGCGCGTGCCAAGTTATTTTGTGCCGATACCACGATGGTCGATGGCTATTTAGACTTGTATTATCAAACGCTGACACCAGAACAACAATCGCTATCCACGGCGCAAAAGCCCAATGCGGCAATGCCCAAGCATTTACCCTCGATGCCACCACCGCAAGCGATGCCAAGTCTCGACACCTTGCCACAGCACGCCGAGAGCTAAGGGATGCGCATCGGCTATTACGCCCATCATCACGGCTCGGGGCATTGTCGGCAGGCGGATAAGCTGGCGGCACTGTTGCCTGAACCTGTGCGCGCGCAGTTCACCATCTTTACCAGCGTGTCTGCGGCGGACTATAGCTTTAGCAATATCAGTGAAGCGCAAGTCGTCCGCCTCGCGCCTGAAGATGAGCGCGCAGACGACGTACTCAAAGGGCGTGCGGGACAATATTGGCAACCTGAGAGTCTGCACTACTCCCCTGTCGGCAATCGCGACATTCAAGCGCGCAGCTATCAGCTGATACAGGCACTAGACGCGCGGCAGATTGATCTGATGATCATCGATGTCAGCGCCGAGATTGCTATGCTGTGTCGCACGATCAGCATGCCGTATCTTTACGTGCGCCTGACTGGCGTGCGGGACGATACGCCGCACGTAGAGGCTTTTAAAGGTGCGCTGGCAATGCTCGCGCCGTATCCGCGTGCGCTTGAAGCAATAGACACGCCCGCATGGATGCCGCAAAAAAGCCTGTATTTGGACTTTATCGGTACAGTGCCCAACACGGAGTTGACCCGTTCCGAGTTTTTGACATTACTCAATGATTTAGCAGACGATGCTACGCCGTATCGTGAGGGCGCGCCCATCATCACGGTGATAAAAGGCTATGGCGGACACCAAGCCATCGATGCGCGCCTGCCCACATTGCGTGAGCTATTGCCCGATGCCTTTATCATCTCGCTCGGTCCTATTAGTGACAACATGCGCCACTTGGTCGATATTGCCACACAGGTCAAAGACGTGCGCCCCTTTATCATTCATAGCGATGCAATATTGATGGCGTGCGGGCTAAACAGCATCGCGCAGGTCTATTACGAGCAGACGCCCATTATCGTACAGCCTGACGCGCGCCCGCATGACGAGCAAGTCGCCACCACCAATGCTTTGATTGCGCAAGGTCGGGCGCTCAGCTGGGATGATTTTTGTAAAACAATGCAAAATAATAACGGGCAGTTGCCTACGCCAACCGCTGCCACGCAAACAGCGCCTGACTCGGACACGTCGGCAGCCGCATTGATGCACAGCTTTGGCGACTATGACGATACCAAGGCATGGTTTTATGAGTGGCTGTTGCCCAAACTTGAGCTGCGTCCTGAGCGTTAATATTCATTTAATAATAAGAAAAACTAAACCTATGATGCATCACGACAAAGCCTCCCCGAAGCGACCGACCGCGCCTGTGAGCGTCATCACTACCTGCTATGGACGCAACACGCACTTATACAATCTGCTTGCCGCGCTTGCCAACAGCAGCACGCCACCCGCCGAAGTCATCATCGTTAATGACGACGCCGACCCCGAGAGCATAAGCGAATATGCGCTGAACATCGTACAGATTCCGACCACGAATGATGGCAACGATAAGCAAGCGCGCTTTGATATCGGGCATAATCGCAATATCGGCGCGGCACGTGCAAGATATGATGCGCTGATATTCTTAGATGTCGATTGTCTGGTCGCGGTGGACAGCATAGCTGGGCTATATAGCAAGCTCATGGCGCACCCTAAGGCACTACTGATGGGACAGCCCAAATATCTGACCCGACCGCTATCAGTCGCCGAGTCGACAGAACTGGCTACAGGGATGCTAAATGATGCCGCGCTAGACGTGCTCTCGGTATACAACCCCTATCGCCCGAACTTTGCGCCCACAGAATCACTTGCGCCCGCCGCGATGACGCAGACCGAGGACTTTGGGGCATTTTGGAGCTTATGCTTTGCCATCACGCGCCAGCAGTTTGATAAGCTTGGCGGCTTTGACACCGCTTATGTCGGCTATGGCGCGGAGGATACTGACTTTGCATTTCGCGCCCGCGCGTGCGGCATGCCGTTTTATCTGACTGCCGAAATCGTCTACCATCAGCAGCACGGCGTCTATCGTCCGCCGCTGAACCACTTGGACAGCATCGTTATCAATGCCAATCGTTTTTATGATCAGTGGCAACATTGGGCAATGGCAGGCTGGCTGGGTGAGTTTGCCGCGCTTGGCTTGATTGACTGGCAGGCGGCGCAGACAGCGCCGATTACGCTACTGCGCGCGCCTACGGAACAGGAGCTGGAGGAGTCACATTGTCCTGATGCGCCGTTTGTTTAAGTGTGGTTTTATTTGTGCGTAGTGGGCGAGCTTGGCACAAAGGTGAAAGCGCCCAAACAGTACCTGCGCTCAAGCCCGCATGGTAAGCTATCTCCGATAGAGTAAGGGTATAGATATTAATGTTCAATGGTTATGACCGATTGAGCTTTGGTGTGATAAGTATTTTTAGCTTAGAAGTGGTTGAAAATTTAGACCATACTATTTTGTACAATTCAACATACATTCGCAGCTAGTTGTAGGAGAGTTGAAAAATTCCGAGGAAATGCACATCTTAAACTTTGTCCGAGTTTGCGACAAAGTAATTATAGTATTTTTGCGCCTCATCCTCTGAACCTAACGCAACGTCAATAAGCATTTGAAGACCCCATACTGGACCTGGAGTAACCTGCTCTAAATCTAGATCTTCAGGATAAGCCTCTGGGTCTATTGCCATATCTAGGTTTACAAACCACCAAATCTCTATCTTTCTCAATAAACCGACCATTTCTTCAAAAGTTTCTGTGACATCAAAGTCAATCCCAGCCGAAGCAAATGTTAACATTTCATGAGCTAAGGTGTTGCGGCACCTTTTGATATACTCAAATTTCTCTAAATCTTCATCATCAATGGCACCCATATCTCGTAGCCACGTTAAAGATGCATAGAGTCGGCTTCTATTCAAGACAAGCACCTTTTCTTTATACTCAGCGCTAACAATCATTCCATTTTTATCGAACCCATTAGTAAAAAAGCCTTTTATCTTTTCAACAATACTATTCTTGAGCATCTCGAAGCCCATCGAAAATATAGAGGCTGTAATGATATTTTTTTTAAGCGTCCTGGGGTGAAGTACACGCTCCCATGATGCTTTAACTTTTTCATCCATGTTTGATCTCGATTAATAGAATCAATAGTTTGCTTGTTTCACTAGGTCAGCAATAAGGCATTGCCCATTTTCTCAATAATGTCTTAATTTCCCAACCCCTCAAACGCCATCACCATCCGCGCCAAACCCGCTTCTAACAGCATACGCGGACAGGCAACATTGATACGCATTTTGAGATGTCCTTCCTCACCATATTTTATTCCAGCATTGAGCTCCACTTTTGCCGCACGTAAAATATCATAAAGCTGCTCGTCGTCTTGACTATATGCTGAGCAATCCAGCCAAATCAGATAGGACGCTTCTGGTCGCATTACCTTGATATTGGGTAGATGTTCAGCGAAAAACTGCAAGGTAAACTCAATATTGTCCTCAATATAGGCAAGCAGTTGCGCCAGCCATTCACCGCCCTCACGATAGGCGCTGTGCATCGCCGCATAGGCGAACATGTTGAGCTCATACTCATCGTTTAGATACTGCTGGGCGTCAATTTTTTCTATCAGCGCGGCATCCTTAGCAAAAATCAGCGAGCCTTTGATCCCCGCGATATTAAAGGTTTTGGTCATCGAGGTCAGGCTCACCACCTTGTGCTCATACCCTTGTGCCAGCGTTAAAAACGGTGTAAAGGTATGCCCACGCAAGGTCAAATCCTGATGAATCTCATCACTGACGATTGCCACATCATACTTTTTGCACAAGTCTAGCACCGCATTCAGCTCGTCCGCCGTCCACACGCGCCCGCCCGGATTGTGCGGATTGCAGAGTAAATACAGCTTCACATCATGCTCTATTATTTTGGCTTCGATATCAGCTAAATTTAAGTGATATTTACCCTCGCTCTCTTGTAACGATGAGGTGATGAGCGTGCGACCATTTTGCTCAACTTTACTCATAAATGGCGCATAAATCGGATCATTGACCAGTACCGCATCCCCTACCTCGGTAAAGACGTTCATCATCAGCGCTAAGCTTGGGACGACACCCGGGGAAAACAAAATATTTTCTTTAGCAAGCGGTAACTCATAGCGACTGCCATGCCACTCGATAATGGCGTCGTACAGCGCCTCAGTAGGTTTGGTATAGCCCAATATGCCATGCTGTACGGCTTGCTCAATCGCGTTTAAGATAGGCGGTGCGGCCTTAAAATCCATATCCGCCACCCACAGCGGAATCGTATCATCGCTATAGTGCCATTTAAGCGACCCCGTACCACGTCTATCGATGACCTCATCAAAGTTATACAACACCCGCATTCCCCTTCATTTAAAATAATGGTTCAGGGTACAACAGGAATGGCGTCATCAACAATCGCTTTATGCAGGATATATAAAGCCGCTATCTGATTATCAACATCACGCCTATTTCGTCCCTTTTAAAACCTGATACTATTGGCTAATAGTGGTATACACTCAAAGCATCAATCAAGGAGACCGATGATGACGACACCAGAACAAAAGCCGCCTAAGGACACGCAAGCATACGTCTTGACCAAATCCGATATCGATAACACGCCTGAGACTAAGCATATCCACCAGTTCAATGAGCACGCTATCCGCCATACGGTGTCGCTCAGTGATATCGTTGGTCTGACCAAGTTTGGCTTGCACCTCGTACGGGTGGAAGCGGGAGATGAGACGACGACCCATCACTATCATGAAGAGTCGGATGAGTTCATTTATGTGCTGTCAGGTGAGCTGTCGCTGCGCTACGGTGATGAGCATTATGAGCTGAGTGCTGGAGATTTTGTCGGTTTCCCTGCGCATGGCGCGGCGCATTCGATGCGCAATGAGAGCGATGCCGATGCTACTTATCTGATGGGTGGCAGCCGACCTGATATTGATATTACCCTGTATCCAGAGATCGACCGTAAGATGTATAAGATTCATGGTAAAAAGGAGTATGTGGATATGGAAGATTTGGGTGAGGTTTGAGGGTAAGGCTACTTAAAGTTGAACACCTTTCTTAAATTTTTTGAATTAAGCAGCAAAATTCAGAAAAACATTAGAATATAGCTTCCAATAGAAATAACATTTTCTTTAGTCGAAATCAATTATACCCTATCTTCAACTTTGAAATATTTACCTTGTTAACCTCAAAACAGTCAAATAAGTTTTGATTAAAAATCACATAGTTATTACCAATGTTATGCAGTGAACTAGTAAATTTCAAGCCTTCCACACCTGTATAAATTTTAATAAACTCACAGATAAATTGTGTAGGTATATAATCTAATTCTGAGTCATACCTCCTGAGAGGCTGAGATAAATCTCTACTAATATGTCTTTTTAATAGTCTAGACTTTATTTTTTTATTTACCTCATTTGGATGATATATTGTAGAAACTTCAGTAAAGTCAGAAATTACTACATCTCTGTTTAAGTCATTTTTGACTGAGAACTTACCTACAGAAACTTCATCTAAATACGTGGATCTAATCTCATATAGTATAGTTTCTTCATGATCTGATAAATATAGGTAAGGAATACCCATGGGATTAGCACGACCAGCTGTACTAATTTCTTTAGGTGGACAGAACATTTTATCAGGAGAAAATTTCTCATCGTTTGTACTATGATGCAATCTAGCTCTATATAAGACGTCATCTTTACTCACTACAAACTTACTTTCGAAAAAACCGTCCCATCCTAGCTCATCTGTCAGATAGTTAACATCTATTAAGTATCTCTTTTCCCATTTTAGCTGCTCTTTCAAATCAAACCAGTAATTTACATTGTTTAAAATTTCTTGGCTATAGTTAACTAAAACATCTGCATGAAAAAAACTTATTTCTAACTTATCAATAATTATATTAAGAAACTTAATACCTGTCTCGTTATTACGGAATAAGCTCCAATCACCTTGAATGAGGCTTAGAAGTCCAATACCATCAGGATGTGTCTCAAAATTACCTAAAAGTTCGTCAAAAAAATCTAGTAACTCATCAATTTTTATTATATTTTTGTCATCAGTGCCACAAAAACAGCATGACCCACGCTCGCCTTGAGAGAGGATAAAACCTTTCAATTCTCTATCTTCGAAGCAACTTTCACATATACTATTCATGATATTTTATCTAAATACTTTTTAACGACTAGCAAATGGTTTTTGATAGTTATCTTTTTAACAGTACCAAGACCAGGATACTTTAATTCTTCGTAGTACTTTTTAAGCTCATCTGTACCTGAATTTTTTAGCGGTAACTCTTCACAGAACTTGACAGCTTTTTTGGTAGCTTCGGCAAATTTTCCTTGTACATTGGAGATAGAATCATTTGTATCAGAAGTAAAATGTCTTATCCAAATTTGATCATTCATCTCTTCATTAATATAAGTCAGATTTATAACAACAGCTCTTGGGACACTTCCACCTTCGAGATACTCTTTAGATAAAACGGTAAAATCGCCAAACCCTTGGTATCGGTCATCCTTATAGTACAAATGCTCTTCGGAAAATTTGTGAGCAGGGATTTCGAGATAATCTGCATTTTTTTGTTGACGTTCAAATAGATCATCTAATCTAATATAAATCTTATTTAAATCTTTAATCTTTCTATCTAAAGACCTATACCTGTGAGGCTCTAAAAGCATGATATGACTTATACTATTATTACTACAAAGTTCAATCAAACTATCTTCTTTAGTGAAGTCATCTAGACCAATAATCATAGTGTCTTCTAAGTTGTACTTATGGATACATTCCAAGATATATTCTGCATTATCAGAATAGTGGAAAGCAGGTTTATACATTGAGCTTTCTAGCTTACTAATATATTGTAGGAAATGCTCTTTATCTCCTACAACTTCGCCTACAGATGGATTTACTATTAAGAAGGGCTTAAATCCACTTTCAAGAAATATATTATTAGCAAGACTTAAGCTATTAAAATTTTCTTTAACAGGCTCAATGACAGGTGTGACTTTCTCTAAAGCATTCTCTAATGCTAAATCTCTAATTGTTATTAATTCGAACTGTCTACCTCTTAAGTACGGATAGTACATTTAACACACCTTATGAGTCTTTAACTTATTAATCAAATCCTTCCTTTGCTCTTCTTTCAAATTCAATGAAAGACAAACCTGATTAAATTCATTATTGACCTTGTTAAAAAATGAGTTGTATACTTTTCTATTCTTCATAGCTTCTATAAATGAATAGTTAAGCTTCTCGTATGGTATTTTCGAAATCAAACTTTTACATACTTCAAATTGGTTAAAAGCATTTATTTCAGGTAATTCATCATAGTAATCATATGTAATATTAAGATACTCTTTAGAATGCAGAACATTCATCAGAACATCAATATCAATATCAATATTTTTTATCGCCTCTCTTTCTACTCTGAATTCTGTTATTTCTGAATCATAAGAAATAATTGCTACGTTACTGTCGTATTTCATATATTGTAATACGTTTTCCTGTGGAACTATAACATAAACTTCATTGAATATTTTTTTATAAACCTCCAACTGCTTTGATAATCTATACTCTTTATCAAGTATTGTTTTGATTTCAAATACCTTAGACACCCCATTAAAAATAGCTAAATCAGCAGTTGCACTACCTAGTCTCATTTCATTAAAAATTACTGAGCGTCTATTACCTATTTCTTTTATCAATTTCTGATTCAGAAATTCATTTTTTACAACATATTCATTTTGATAGTTTTTTTGAAGTTTTCTATACTCTTCTTTGAATATTTTTAAATATGTACTTCCTCTTCTTTTATCTATCAAATCATATCTTATTAATTTTTTATCAACTGAACCAAAGTCATTTTTCAACAATCGAAGTATTTCACTCCTTGTGAAAAGTGTTGATAAATCTCTAAGCTGATTAATATCTGTAGACATTTAAATTCCCGAATAACTGAATATTTTTTGCACGCCTACCATCTTTCACCTTAAATATCAAGCCTGCCAACCTAGCAATTATATCGTATCTACTATAAATATAATAATACTAAATATGAATTAGACTATATGGTTCTAATATAGCAACGCTATATACTATTATTTAGTTAATATACTACTCACATAAGCAACTTTACTCATTTATCTATAACTTAGACAATTTACTCAAGAATTGTCTAAGTCTTCAATCTAACGCCCCTTAAACTCAGCTTCCCTTCTCTCAACCATCGCCATCACGCCCTCTTTCGCATCTTCTGAATGAAAGAGTGGCGGCAGATAGCTATGGATATCAGCCAGTGCCGTCGCGGCACCATTGCGGCTCGCATCTTGCGCGGAAGATAGCGCGCCTCTAACGCCCAGCGGCGCAGCTTTGCTGATCTCTTGTGCCAGTGTTAATGCGCGCTCGTACTCAGTCCCATTTGCCACCACTTCACTGACCAAATTCAGTCGATCAGCCGTTTGCGCATCGAACGCTTTGCCCGTGAGTAGATATGGCATGGCTTTTTGCCAGCCTGCCGCCGCGACAAAGCGTACCGTCGCCCCGCCAAATGGCATAATGCCGCGCTGGACTTCCATTTGGGCAAAGTTGCAGTTGTCGCTAGCGATGACCACATCACAATTGAGCATAAGCTCGATAGCCACGGTAAAGCACGTGCCTTTTACCGCCACGACCACAGGTTTGGTGCGTAAGCGTCCGCTAATGCCCCACGGGTCAATTTGGTTGCCATCAAACTCAAACACACCGTCGTTTAGCTTGTCTTGTAGCTCGACCAGATCAAGCCCAGCGGTGAAGTGATCGCCATGCGCAAAGATGAGCGCACAGCGTAAACTATCATCGTCTTCATATCGAGTCAATGCGTCAGATAGCTGGGTAATCATATGACTGTCAAAAGCATTGCGTTTATTGGCGCGGTTTAGCCCGATCAGGCAAATAGTGCCGTCTGTGTCATAAGTAATGCGGTTGTCTTGCGTAGTACTGTCCGTCGTCATGGTGATGTCCTTGTCAAAGTTATTTTTTATGAAGTGAGTAGGGCGTGTTGAACATTCGACCATGGCACTGACAGCGACTATTTTTTAGGCGATTCGATGTTAAAAATAATAAGTTTAGTCATTCTAAGCGCTTATTTTTAACGATGAAGCGGCAAAAAAGAGTCCTGTCCC
>NZ_MRYC01000029.1:0-25306 GCF_001921765.1 Psychrobacter sp. C 20.9
ACAAAGCGACGATAATGCAGATGCCTTAGCGAGATTTGTAACGCAGTATGGGGCAATTTTAGCATCAGCCCGCAGGGGACAGGACTCTTTTTTGCCGCTTCATCGTTAAAAATAAGCGCTTAGAATGACTAAACTTATTATTTTTAACATCGAATCGCCTAAAAAATAGTCGCTGTCAGTGCCATGGTCGAATGTTCAACACGCCCTAATGACGTAGTAACAAAGATCTTTTAAGCAATTTTATGAAAACTCACGGCTGCTCAATATGAGTAGCCGTTTTGCATTTTGGCAATCGCCTTACATTTTTTGAACATCCTGTCACACCTTACTACTAGTGAAAATCCCAATAACCGTACAAACTTATGGACAGATTATCAATGTCGCTATAAGCAGCGCTTTTATAAGCCCTTACAATGACTTTACTGCTAATAATTACAACAAGGAATGACTGATGGAAAACACAAAGAATCCACTACCAGAAGAGATGGATCATATCGATGGCAATCGCCGCGACAATAATGACAGCACCGATAACCAAGACAATCAGTTGGTCGATTTAGATAATCCGATGCTGCACACTATCGACAATGATGATGTGATTGATAATAGTGCAGGGTTTGATAATTCAGAAGTCGGTAGTGCTGCTACGCAAGGATTAACACCTATGCATCGTCAAAACCTTGATGAGTCGCGTGTGGATGAAGTTTTGGTTCAAGACAATCTTGATGATAATGATTATCCAGATACCATGGATATTGCTGATAGAGATGCCGCAGAACGCAGCAATGACGATGATTTTTAGAAATTAGCGCCGCGGTTGATATAGCCCTTTAGAGCGAAAAAGCACGCTTAATATCGTTAAGCGTGCTTTTATATGACTTATCATTTAACTAACAGTAATAGATATTTTCAGCTGATTAAATCCATCCATCAAGTGTGCCAGCCCAGCCTTTTACAAGAGGCAAGCTCAACGCTTCGAGCAATTCAATGTGTGTCTTATCGAGGTTTAGCGCGGGAATATAGTGATACTCTTGCCCGCCTGCCTCCAGAAAATTATCGCGGTTTTCAATGGCCAACTCCTCTAGCGTCTCAAGACAATCCGCTGAGAATGCAGGGCTAATCACTTGTACTGAGCGCACACCAGATTTGCCCCAATCTTCTAATACCACATCAGTATACGGCTTTACCCATTCTTGCTTACCAAAGCGTGACTGGAAGCTGATGATCCACTCGTCGTCTTTTAGACCAAGAGCATGTGCCACTTGTGCAGCGGTACATTTACAACGCTTAGGGTAAGGATCGCCTTTATCTGCATAAGGCTGCGGGATACCGTGAAAGCTAAACATTAACTTCTCAGGCTTACCATGCTTCTCTTGGAAACGGCGTATCGAGTTAGCCAATGCCTGAATATATAACGGATGCGCAAAGTAGTCTTTGACAATGGTATAGTTTGGCAAGTTACGTTGCTTGAGTGTCCACTTCGTCAGCGCATCATATACCGCACCGCCTGAAGAGGCTGAGTATTGCGGAAACAAAGGCAGAATGACAAAGTGATCCACGCCTTCTGCGCGCAGTGCATCCATGACATCAGGCAGTCCAGGATTACCATAGCTCATCGCAGGATGCACAGAGACGCGAAATGGCGCTACGCTATTGGCCAGACGCGGCTCTAATAGCTCAACTTGGCTTTTTAATATCTTACGAATCGGCGAATCCCCTTCCCAGATACTCGCGTAAGCCTTTGCCACGCGCTTAGGACGACTTGGCAGGACAAACAAATTCAAGATAATGGCCCACAAAAACTTGGGAATCTCGATCACTCGCGGATCTGACAAAAACTGTTTGAGATAACGTCGTACGGCAGGTGCCGTCGGCTCATCTGGCGTACCAAGGTTGACTAACAGGACAGCAATACGTGGAGGCAATTCAGGTTTCATAGCAGCACTATTTATCAGCAGTAAGTTATTAGACTTCTTGCATAAGTCATCGTCAGCCCTTGTAACTCCGTCAGTGGAAGTCAATGAACTGGTACTTTTGCAAGAGATCTATTATAAGCGATGTCATAACATGATGTGCAGTAAAGATGCAGGATTGTTAAGACATCATTGAATAAACACCGCATTAGTGTAGCATTTTATCCATGAATCACGCATGGCAAAAGCACACTTGTACAATTTGATACGCAGTCGCCAGCCTTCTATCATTTACCCTTTATTATTTAACGCGATAAAACGGCGTTTAAAAGACCTGCTCGGCGGTTGTACTCCTACGCGCATCACCATACAATAGGCAAGCCCAGTTTATAAAAACGGTGTAAGTAAAGTAGCCCGTTAAAATTTTGCCATTTTACTTTTATTTTATTGATGATTGTTGTCTTGCGAGGTAGCTTTGAACGCACGCTCTGATAATACCAGTGACCAGTCCCCTAATTCTCAAACTCACGTAAACAGCTCAGCCAATACTGCTGCTGGATCTGTGGGTGTGGTTACGCCACAAAAATTCCATTTTGCCGAGCCATTGACCTTGGAATGTAACCGTACTCTGCCCTCGTTTGACTTGATGGTAGAGACTTACGGCACGCTCAATAGCGATAAATCAAATGCGATTTTGATTTGTCATGCGTTATCGGGCAATCATCATGCAGCTGGTTTTCATAGCGTTGATGACAAAAAAGCGGGCTGGTGGGACAATATGATTGGTCCGAACAAAGCCATCGATACCAATCGCTTTTATGTGGTGTGCGTCAACAATATCGGTAGCTGTTTTGGCTCAACAGGGCCAACAACTATTAATCCCAATAGCATTAGTTCGGATGACAGTATCGATTCAAGCGATAGCACTGCAAATAACAGTAATGAGCCACAAGTCTACGGCCCTGATTTCCCACTTATCACGATTAAAGACTGGGTAAAAACCCAAGCCATGCTCTCAGATCGTCTGGGCATTGACGTATGGCATGCTATCGTTGGCGGCTCGATGGGCGGTATGCAAGCGCTGCAATGGTCTGTCGATTATCCAGACAGGCTAAAACGCTGTGTGGTGATTGCGAGTACACCGAAGCTATCTGCGCAAAATATTGCTTTTAACGAAGTCGCACGCCAATCGATATTGTCCGATCCTGATTTTAAGGATGGACGCTACATACAAGCTGGTACCTACCCTCGTCGCGGCCTGATATTAGCACGGATGGTTGGTCATATCACTTATTTGACTGATGACGCGATGAAAGCCAAGTTTGGTCGTGACTTAAAATCTGGCAAGTTTATGTATGGCTACGATGTCGAGTTTCAGGTTGAGAGCTATCTGCGCTATCAAGGTGAGCGCTTTAGTGAAAACTTTGATGCCAATACCTATCTACTTATGACCAAGGCATTAGATTATTTCGACCCGACACGTGACTACTCATCAGCGGTAGCAAAAGACAATACAGAGTCGGCCGTCCCATTAGAAAATTCTATCGCGGCGTCAGTCGAGTCTAGCAAAGCCAATGCGCAGAATGAGTTAGAAGATGCGGTAGCGACGATTGAAGACATTGAGTCTGATCGACAGCAAGAGCTTTCTGCGCTCAAAGCGGCATTCGCCCATACACAATGCCAGTACTTGGTTGTGTCATTCACCACCGATTGGCGCTTTGCACCAGAACGCTCGCAAGAAATTGTCGATGCGCTGATGGCTACTGGCAAACCTGTTAGCTATATTAATATTGATGCGCCGCATGGCCATGACTCTTTTTTATTTGATATTCCTCGCTACATGGGTGCTGTTAGAGGATTTTTGACAGCGCCATTTATTAACCCTAGCCGCCCAGCCACAGGAGAGCGCTCATGAGAATGGATCACCAACTGGCAGAGCGCTGGATCGCACCGCAAGCACATGTACTTGATTTGGGCTGCGGTAATGGCGAGCTGCTCGCGCACTTACAGCAGAAGTTAGGCGTCACTGGATACGGGCTTGAAATTGATGAAGACAAAATCAACGAAGCCATTGGCAACGGCTTGTCGATTGTTGAGCAAGACCTAAACGATGGCTTGGCACGCTTTGCCGATAACAGCTTTGATACCGTGGTCATGGCACGCGCGCTACAAGCGGTAAAATCCCCTGATGTGCTGCTGCTCGATATGCTACGCGTCGCCCGAGAGGCGATCATCACATTCCCTAACTTTGCCCATTGGCAAAACCGTCTTCATTTAGGGCTTAAAGGGATGATGCCGGTGTCTGAGGCACTGCCTTATGAATGGTACAACACCCCCAATATTCATCTATGTACGTTTAAAGACTTTGAGCAACTGTGTGCGCAGCATGATATTCATATCGTTAATCGCTTTGCGGTAAGCGACTCTGATAAAGGTCATTCCCCACTGATGACGGCATTAATTAGACAGGCACCCAATCTACTCGCAGATGTCGCTATCTATCGAGTGACAAAGAAAAAAACGAAGTAATGTCAGATATTTAATTTTTGCTCAAAAGGATAAAATGACCGTTATTGCCGAACCTTTTATCTTAGCGAATTGTTAACTAATGATTGTCTTATAGTAACTCTATGATTTTACTGAGGACAATCAGGTATAAGCAGCTATTAAATCTTGTAATTAGTATTTGAGTTTCGTAAGTTTGGGTGTTAAGCTAGCAAAATGTTGTCAGTTATCCCACTATTACGACCGTTTGTCTAATTAGTTGGGTTAAATCGATGATACAAAATTAAAAACTCTATTGCTGATGATTAGGTAAGTTCATATCGCAAGATGTCACCTAATTGTTATCGCCGTCTAACTGTCTTTAGCGAGACGATGTTTAACGGTACAATTTTCTTGCGTATTAACTGCCTAATTTTGGAGCTGCTATGAAATTATTAAAAGCCGCATTGTTTACTGCCTTATTTTCTTGTGCTGGTTTGGCCAATGCTGAGTTAATATCAAACGTACCGCTTGATACTTCACGCTTTGAGCTGATGCCTGTGAGCGAGCTGTCTAGTCGTGCTGCCCAAGGTAACGATCATGCTCAGTTTTATCTAGCCAAGCGCTTGCAAAAAGGCGAAGGTATCGCTCAAAACACCCAGCAAGCTATCCAGTGGTACACCAAAGCCGCTCAACAAGGCGTTGCTCCTGCTCAGTTAAACCTTGCTATCATGTATTTACGCGGTGAAGGCGTACAACCTAACTTGCAGCAAGCGCGTCTTTGGCTAGAGAAAGCCGCGATGCGTGGCGACAACCGTGCCAGCTATACACTTGCATTGTTAGATGAAAAACAAAAAAATCTGGTAGACGCCTATAAGTGGTATGACTTAGCTGCCCGTGATGGTATGCTCGATGAAAAAGTTCGTAACAAGGCGCGTGGTAAAATCGGCCAATTGGCATTAAACTTATCCAGTGCTGATATCGCTAATGCCCGCAACAAAGCAGATACTTGGTTCCAGAGTAAATAAACTCTAAACGAACCTCAAAAAAGATTAAGTTGATAATAAGAAATCCAGCCTTTGAGCTGGATTTTTTGTTTTTATCTTATAATCAAAACATTTATTATTTCAGCTCCTATCAAGCTGAGCGACATAAACTATTCAAAACCCACCTAAAATTTGCTACACTACGCGCGCATTCATCAATCCCACAATTTTGTTAATGCTTTAAACTGAAAAGATACTTTAAACCCAACGCACTAGGTTTGCGACCTAGCCAGCAGGAGAAACACATGAGCACCACTCAAGATAGTAATATCAAAGAAACCGTGATAACTGACAATCAATCAGCCCCCGCCTACGATAGCGTCACTAACAATATCGTCGTCGCCGCACTTTATAAATTCACACGCTTCACTGACTTTGAGCAGTATCGTGAGCCGATTTTGAATACCATGCTAGATAACGATGTCAAAGGCACTTTATTGCTGGCAAGCGAAGGCATTAACGGTACGATTTCTGGTACGCGTCAGGGTATCGATACCATCCTTGACTACCTGCGCAATATCGAAGCGATTGGTACTTTTACGTTCAAAGAGTCTTATACCGATGCGCAGCCGTTTTACCGTACCAAGGTGAAGCTCAAAAAAGAAATCGTCACCATGGGTGTCGAGAATATCGACCCGTTGGCATCCGTTGGTCGCTATGTAAAGCCTAGCGAATGGAATGCATTGATCTCAGATCCTGAAGTTACTCTCATCGATACGCGTAATGACTACGAAGTGCAAATCGGTACGTTCCAAAATGCCGTCAATCCAAACACTGAAACGTTCCGCGAGTTTCCAGAATACGTATCAAAAGAGCTGGATCCAACCAAGCATAAAAAAGTGGCAATGTTCTGTACGGGTGGTATCCGCTGCGAGAAGTCAACTGCGTATCTACGCGAACAAGGGTTTGAAGAGGTCTACCATTTAGAAGGTGGTATTCTAAAATACCTAGAAGAAATCCCAGCCAGTGACTCTATGTGGCAAGGTGATTGCTTTGTTTTTGATAACCGTGTGTCAGTAAACCATAACTTAGAAAAAGGCAGCTACGAGCAGTGTTTTGCCTGCCGTATGCCCATCACTAGCGATGACATGCAGAGCCCAGCCTATATCAAAGGCGAGTCATGCCCGCATTGTATTGACAAAGCCACAGATGAGCAAAAAGCGCGTTTCCGTGAGCGCGAGCACCAAATGCAACTGGCCAAAAAACGCGGTGAAGCCCATATCGGTAGTGAGGTGATGGATGTCATAGAAAAACGCAAAGCGGCCAAGATTGAAGCGCGTCTGCAAGCAGAAGCGGCAAATAACGTCAACGCTGACTAAATATAAAACTTGATTGAATACAAAAAAAGAGAGGCTCTAATCAATAGAGCCTCTCTTTTTTTATGATAAATCTTCAATGCGTATCAAAACTATTAGCACTGATACAGTTAATCCAATTTGAAAGCAGATTGACTATATTAGAATAAGATACGTACGCGGATAGTCTCTTCTACATCTTTTAATTGGTCTAGTGCAGCGGTCGAATCGTTATAATCGACATCCATCACTAGATAACCAACATCACCTTCTGTCATCAGGCTCTGCGCTAGGATGTTGATGCCAGCTTCAGCAAATAGGCGGTTAATCTGAGACAGTACGCCTGGCACGTTTTTGTGAATGTGTAGTAGACGATGCGAGTTTTCTTTGAACGGGATAGAAACTTCTGGGAAGTTCACCGCAGTCGCCGTATCACCTTGATCAGAATATCTAACAAACTTATCTGCTACTTCCAGTCCGATATTGGCCTGTGCTTCTTGTGTTGAACCACCGATATGCGGCGTCAAAATCACATTATCAAACTTACGTAGTGGTGACTCAAACTCTTCGTCAGCTGATTTTGGCTCTTTTGGGAACACATCAATAGCCGCGCCCAAGATTTTACCAGACTCAAGCGCATCTGCCAGATCATCAATCTCAACACACGTACCGCGAGCCGCATTGATAAAGTAGCTGCCTTCTTTCATTTGAGCGAACTGCTCAGCTTTCATCATATAGCGGGTGCTTGGTACATCAGGTACATGCAATGTCACGATATCAGCCGTTGATAGCAGCTCTTCTAGGCTACCAACTTGTACCGCGTTGCCTAGTGGCAATTTGGTCACAGCATCATGATAAATGACTTTCATACCGAAGCTTTCTGCTAACACAGACAGCTGCGAACCGATAGAACCATAACCGACGATACCGATAGTCTTGCCACGCACTTCGTGTGAGTTGGTCGCAGACTTGCCCCAGCCGCCGCGATGTACGGTTGCATTCTTTTCGGGAATACCGCGGTACAGCATAATAGCCTCGGCCAATACTAGCTCAGCTACCGAACGAGTGTTCGAGAATGGCGCGTTAAAGACAGGGATACCAAGATCACGAGCGGCGTCTAGATCTACTTGGTTGGTACCAATACAAAAGCAACCAATGCCGATAAGCTTGTGTGCGTGCTCAAGTACTTCACGCGTCAACTGAGTGCGCGAACGAATACCGATAAAGTGAGCATCTTTGATCTTTTCGATCAGCTCGTCTTGATCTAAGGCGTGACTGATATTCTCGATGTTGTGGTAACCAGCTCCTTCCAATACTTTTAGGGCATTGTCATGTAGACCTTCAAGCAATAAAAACCGGATTTTGTCTTTTTGTAGTGATAACGCCATATGAGAACTGTCCTATAATTGTTTTATAAGATTACCTGTTGGATAATCTATGATGGAGGAAACGAAAACAGTCCCGATATCTTACACAAAATTTGAGGTCGATGTTAGCAGATTAGATGAATTATTGGTTATCAAGCCTGAAAAATTTTTATGCTATAGTGAATTATTCTGTTTGAAACCGCTCGAATCAATTATTTATTACTTACCTCTTCTTATAGGTAAAAATTATCATCCACTTATTACCTCTACGAGCTGACTCACCACTGAATTTATAGTTATTTCGCTATATAATAAGCAGTCCCAGCATCGTGCTTACGCCAATATTGAGATTTGACCATGACGCCAACTACCGCTCAGAACACATCCGAAACCAATGCCGTGCAAACCATCTTGAGCACGCTTACTGATACCCATGATTTTGACCCGACCCAAATCAAAACCGATGCTGAGAGCTTAGAGCATTGGGGCAAAGACTGGACCAAGCACTTTGCTCCTGCTGCTGCTGCCATCGTCTTTCCAAAGACCACTGAACAAGTACAGACTATCGTCCTGCTTGCCAATGAGCACAACGTCGTTCTAACCCCAAGTGGTGGTCGTACTGGTCTGTCTGCTGGTGCCGTCGCTGCTAACGGCGAAATCGTCGTTAGCATGGATAAAATGAACCAGATCGGACAGTTCTATCCTGCCGATCGAATAGTTGAAGTCGAAGCCGGTGTGGTCACCCAGCAGTTGCAAGAATTCGCTGAATCAAAAGACTTATACTACCCTGTCGACTTTGCCTCAGCAGGCTCTAGTCAAATCGGTGGCAATATCGGTACCAATGCTGGCGGCATTAAAGTCATTCGCTATGGCATGACTCGTCAATGGATCATGGGTCTGACTGTCGTCACGGGTAAAGGCGACATCTTGCACCTCAACCGCGGTATGGTCAAGAACGCCACGGGTTACGATTTGCGTCAACTGTTTATCGGTGCTGAAGGTACCCTTGGTCTTGTCACTCACGCGCAAATCAAGCTTGAGCGTCAGCCACAAGACTTAAATGTCATGGTGCTGGGTATGGACAACTTTAGTGACGTCATGAACGTACTTTCTGCCTTTCAAGCCCAGATTGATTTGACCGCCTTTGAATTCTTTGATGATGTAGCGATTGATAAGCTGATGGCCCATGGTCAAGTACAAGAGCCGTTTGAATCACGTACTAAGTTTTATACGCTATTAGAGTTTGAAGCGCCATACGAACCCATCATGGAAAAAGCCATGGCCATCTTTGAGCAGTGTATGGAAGAGGGCTGGGTCGTTGATGGGGTGATGAGCCAGAGCCTATCGCAAGCGGCTGAGCTGTGGAAGCTGCGCGAGTACATCTCAGAGACCATCTCTGTGTTCACTCCTTATAAGAATGACGTGTCCGTGCTCATCAGTCATGTGCCTGAGTTCATTAAAGAAATTGATGCGATTGTGAGCAGCAACTATCCTGACTTTGAGGTGTGCTGGTTTGGTCATATCGGTGACGGTAATTTGCATTTGAATATCTTAAAGCCTGAGAACATGAGTAAGGATGATTTCTTTGCCGAGTGTCAGGTGGTGAATAAATACGTGTTTGAGACGGTACAGAGATACGGCGGATCAGTGTCTGCTGAGCATGGGGTGGGTATGACGAAGAAGCCGTATCTGCAATACAGCCGCAGTGAGACTGAGATTAATTATTTGCGTGAGGTCAAGAAAGTTTTTGACCCTAATAACATCATGAATCGTGGCAAGATTTTTGATATGTGATTGGTAGGCTAACGATTTATAGTTGATCCAATTTAAGAGTGGTACAAGGCAAGCGAGTGCAGATGTATACGTCATACTTCAAGCGAGGTTAACGCTGTAACGCTTTTTTAGTGGATTGACTATATCTCAAAAAAAGACGCTAAACTCAAAGTTTAGCGTCTTTTTTATTTTTGCAACTTTATATTTGGAAAACCCAAATTTACGTTTAAAAAAACATGATTTATAGATATAACAGTACCAGCGCCACAACTAGCAAGACACTCAAAAATCCTTGAATAATCAAAAATGCTTGATGCGGTGCCGCGATATGGCGGAACATATTGCCTAGCGCATTGTAAGTAATGCCCGCTGCCTTGATATGTGGTGGGGTGTCGAAATTTTTGATAATTTGCAAAAACTGCTCAGTACGATCAGGTGACCAGCCGTGCGGTGCAAATGGTAAAAATGGTGAAAGCTGCGCAGCTTGCTCTTTGGTTGCAGGCGACCATAGCCAGCGCTCCAAAAACAGCAGACGCATGCGCCAATCAGTAAAACTACGATGATCAATCTCTTGCAATAATAATACTTCAACGTTTTTGTGACGATTATCAGCAAAAATACGCTCTTGTAGCGCAAATACATGTCTCTTTTCGCCTTCGATACACTGCAAAAACTGACCATTGCCATAACACAGTGTGCCAGTAATACCATGCTGCTCATTATAATCGCGAGCATGAGCCTCTATATTCTCAAATATAGAGGTTTTTAGGCGTGACGCAATGGTCAACGTACTGACATAGACCAGCTGAACCAATGATGACTCTTCTATTTCATCCCATTGCTTGATTCTATTGCTACGAGTTAAGGGCATAATAAAATAATCCTAAAAGCCGATAACGCCGGCCAAATGAAACAAGCAAAACGACACTATGCCTGAAGTAAATGAAGATGTTGACTCACAAAAACGTAGCAAATATTTACTACGTGAGACTGTTATTACTCATACAGCTTGCTATGATAATGAACAAACTAAAGGGCGCTGACAGTATATAAGGTCGATACAAGAAAATAGAAGGTTAACCTAACTTAATATATGAGAAACCGCTTATCCAGCTCTTCCAAGTAAGTTAATAAGTGTTAGCATTATATCGACCACGATGACGGTTTTTAATACATTAACTTTTTATCAATTGAGAACTGTTTCGACCACGATAAACATCAAAACTCGTATTCGGAATGAGATAGAATCTCATCGTAACCTATTGTAAACACGACAATAATTATTGTAACGGCAATACTCTTCTATTGAAATATTTTTATTACTTTTTTATGCAAAAACTTGCGTCACTCACCCCTTTAATACTGCCATATCAAACATCATCACATTTAGTAGAGATTTAACACAGGAATATTATGAGTAAAATTGAAAAAACAGACGACTTCCATCTCACGATCGCTGAGATCAAGAAAAAAGACTATCCCCAACTAAAAGCGCTGATGGATCGAGTCTATGTGAACTTAGGTGGTGCTTGGTCTAAGACGACCATTCATACTTTGATTGATGCCTTTCCTGAAGGTCAGATTGCATTATTTGACCATGATCAATTGATTGGTATTGTACTGTCCATGCGTGTCGATTATGCCAAATTTTCTAACCCGCATACCTATGATGATTTGATCGGGCAAAAAGAAATCATTAGAGACAATCCTGAAGGCGATGCCATCTATGGTCTAGACGCATTGATCGACCCTGAATATCGTGGCTATCGTCTCGGTCGTCGCCTTTATGATGCTCGAAAAGAGCTGTGTCGTCAGTTAAATTACCGCGCTATTTTGGCTGGTGGCCGCATTCCTAACTACCATAACCACCAAGACTTAAGCCCAGGCGAATATATTGACGCTGTTGAGAGCCGCGAAATTCACGACCCTGCATTGTCTTTTCAGTTGTCAAACGGGTTTATCGTCAAGCGTATCTTGACCGCTTACCTACCAGATGACAAACAATCTAAAGGGTTTGCCACCTTGCTTGAGTGGTCAAATATCTATTATGAGCCAAAAGACTATAAGCCCAACACGCGCAAATCTGAGGTGCGTATTGGTGGTATTCAATGGCAGATGCGCGAAGTCGAGTCACCTGAAGAGCTACTACAACAGGTCGAGTTTTTCGTTGATATCATGGCTGATTACAACTCAGACTTTGCTTGTTTGCCAGAGTTCTTTAATGCACCATTGATGGGTCTATGCGAAGAAACCGATCAAAATATCGCCATCCGCTTTTTGGCAGGTTACACCGAATGGTTCAAAAATGAGATTTCGCATTTGGCCGTCAGTTACAACGTCAATGTCATTACAGGCTCTATGCCTTTATTAGACGAAGACGATACCTTGTACAATGTCAGCTACTTGTGTCGCCGTGATGGTACGGTTGACGAGCAGCGTAAAATCCATATCACCCCGCATGAGCGTAGCGCTTGGGTGATCGAAGGCGGTGACGAGGTCAAAGTATTTGATACGGACGCTGGTCGTATCGGTATCTTGGTCTGTTATGACGTTGAGTTCCCTGAACTTGCACGCCTATTAGCACTCGATGACATGGATATTTTGTTCGTGCCTTTCTGGACAGATACCAAAAATGGCTATTTGCGTGTACGCCATTGTGCTCAAGCACGTGCGATTGAAAACGAATGCTATGTCATGATCTGCGGCTCGGTAGGTAACTTGCCACAAGTCGAAAGCTTGGATATTCAGTACGCACAGTCGTCGATTTTTTCACCGTCAGATTTTGCGTTCCCACATGATGCTATCATGGCAGAAACCACTGCCAATACGGAGATGGTATTCTTCTCAGATGTAAACTTAGACAAGCTGACTCACGTTCGTCACGAAGGCTCAGTACATAACTTGATTGACCGCCGCGATGATTTATTTAGCTTAAAATGGAAACGTAAATCCAAAGTTCCTGCAAGCAAATTAAGTGACGAAGAACGCCGCGAAAACTCAGGCAGTGTGCTTACTGGTGATCCATTGCAGAATCGTGCGCAAAAGCCATAGTTGGTTGTGCGCGCTTGATATAATGACTTAAGAGTAAACTTCATAAATAAAACGGCTGAATCTCAGCCGTTTATTTTTATCTGATACCTGTTAAATTTTTATTCATTGAAAATATCTTAACTAAAAAGCCAACACAATGATGACTGATCTGGATCAAGAAGGCATAAAATCAAAAAAACAGCCAAAGCAGAAGATAATTTCGCTATTTAAAACGATTGTGCTATACACTCTGATGTTTGTCATGATCTATACAGCGGTCAATTGGTGGCGACAACCTATCATGCCTGCCAATCCTCAGTTACAACTCACTGATTACCAAGGGCAAACTGTCGACCTAGCAGCGATGAGTCATGAGCATCCCACACTGGTATACTTCTGGGGTACGTGGTGTTCCGTCTGTAGTTTTACCTCACCCACCATCAATAAACTAGCAGCGGATAATTATCCTGTTGTCACTATCGCCGTACAGTCAGGCTCAAACCAAGAGTTACACGGCTACCTCGATCAGCATCAGTTTGACTTCACCACAATAAATGATCAAGAAGGTGATATCTTTACGGATTGGCAAGGACAAGTCACACCATCATATGTGATATTAGAAGATGGCAAGATGACGCAAGGGCTAACAGGTATTCAGCCATTATGGTCGTTAAAACTGCGCTTATGGCTCGCATCTATTCTTTAGCGGCTGAACCTGACTTTGTTTTTTAATAAATTATGTTGCGAAGAGGTCATCGTTATACTCTCATCAACGACATGCAACGTAGATAAACAGTTGATATTGGTCAAAATGAGGATGAAATTGCTCAGCTCTTTTTACCCTACCCTTTTTGTCATATAATAGCTGCCGATCTAAATATTTTTTTGAATTATTTTTACTAGCATATTTTATGTTGCAATCGTCTCGTTACCATTTATTATTGACGTAACTATTTGCGGACTAATGAGCAACAATGGGTATTTATTGACATGGCGGTTGATAAACCGACTATGATGAGCAATATACCTACTATTAGTAATTAAGTATTATCGACACAGCATTAACCTCAGCACTATATTGAAATACATTGAACATCGAGCCTTGTAGCCGGTTTTAACCGACACACAAACCTACCTTTTAAAAAGATACCTTCTATGACTGATAAAAGCACTGACACACCAAGCCAAGATTACAAAGACACGCTGAACCTTGCGGATACGCCATTTGCGATGCGCGCAAACCTTGCCAAGCGCGAGCCAGATTGGTTAGCTGCTTGGGAAGCAGATGACGTGTACGGTAAAATTCGTCAGGCGCGTGCTGGTGCGACTAAGTATATTTTGCACGATGGCCCTCCATACGCCAACGGTCAGATTCACTTGGGTCACGCGGTCAATAAAGTACTAAAAGACATTATTGTCAAATCAAAAACCTTATCAGGATTTGATGCGCCTTATGTCCCTGGTTGGGATTGTCATGGTCTGCCAATCGAACAAAAAGTCGAAGCAAAGGTCGGTAAAGTGGGTCAAAAAGTTTCTGCGACCGAATTCCGTGGTCTATGTCGCGAATACGCCAGCACGCAGATTGAGCTGCAAAAAGCAGACTTCAAGCGTCTAGGCGTATTCGGTGATTGGGACAATCCTTATTTGACCATGAACTTCCATCAAGAAGCCAACATCGTACGCGCGCTTGCCAAAATCTATGACAATGGTCATGTGACTCGCGGTATGAAGCCGGTCAACTGGTGCTTGGACTGTAGCTCAGCTCTCGCAGAAGCTGAAGTAGAGTATCAAGACAAAGTCTCTGACGCGATCTATGTCAGCTTTGATGTGCTCGGTACGGATAAAGTAGCCGCATTGGCAGATATCGCAGACAATATCGCTGCCGTTATCTGGACGACCACGCCGTGGACCCTGCCTGCCAACCAAGCAATCTCAGTCCATCCTGAGCATAACTATAGCGTGGTTGCGACCGAAAAAGGCAATTTGCTACTAGCAGCCGATCTTGTAGAAACGGCGTTGAACGAATTGAAATTAGATAACAATGGCATCTTAGCGACCGTATCAGGCAGTGAGCTTGAAGGATTGAGCGCGCAGCATCCACTGATTGAAGACCGTCAAGTGCCACTCATCTTGGGCGATCACGTGACCACCGATAGTGGTACTGGTCTGGTACATACTGCACCCGGTCATGGTCTAGACGATTATATCGTGGGTCTAAAATACAACTTACCAGTGGAAAACCCAGTCAGCGGCACGGGTGTCTATTTAGATAGTGCGGCGGTATTTGCCGGTGAGCACATCTATAAAGCCAACCCGAAAATCATTGCTGCCCTCAATGATAATGGTCATTTAGTCAGCCATACCAAAATTGAGCACAGCTATCCGCATTGCTGGCGTCATAAGTCGCCGATTATCTTCCGTGCCACGCCGCAGTGGTTTATCAACATGGAAACCAAAGGCCTACGTGCTCGCGCGCTTGCTGATATCCCTACCGTCAACTGGACACCAGCATGGGGTCAGAACCGTATCGAAGCGATGATGACGGGTCGCCCTGACTGGTGTATCTCACGTCAACGTACGTGGGGTGTGCCGATTACGTTCTTTACCCATAAAGAAACGGGCGAGCTGCATCCAAACACGCTTGAGCTGATGGAAACTGCCGCGCAAAAAATCAATGAGGGCGGTGTTGAGGCATGGTTTGATGCCAGCTGTGAGGATTTCTTAGGTAGCGAAGCAGCTGATTATGACAAAGCAACAGACACATTGGACGTTTGGTTTGACTCAGGGACAACGCATTTTGCCGTACTTGAGCAACGCGATGAATTGACCAATCCAGCTGACATGTATTTAGAAGGTTCTGATCAGCATCGTGGCTGGTTCCAGACGTCATTACTGACGTCAGAAGCCATGTACGAGCGCCCACCGTTTAAGCAAGTATTGACCCATGGTTTTGTAGTCGATGAAAACGGTCGTAAGATGAGTAAGTCATTGGGTAATATCATCACGCCGCAAGAAGAGATCAACAAAACGGGCGCGGATATGCTACGTCTATGGATTGCATCCAGTGATTATCGCTATGAGATGAGCGCTGGTAAAGCATCATTTAAAGGGGCAATAGATCAATATCGCCGTATCCGTAATACACTACGCTTCTTACTTGCCAATACCGATGACTTTGATCCAGCGACTGATAGCATTGATATCAATGAATTGGTTAGCCTTGATAAATTCATCATCGAGCGCGCGCAAACCGTGCAAGCACAAATCATGAGTGCTTATGATGCGATGGACTTTCACCAAGTCACCCAGCATGTGACGGCGTTTTGTTCGCAGGACTTGGGTAGCTTCTATTTAGATATCATTAAAGATCGTCAGTACACCACGCAGGCGGATGGCCAGCCTCGTCGCTCTGCACAGACAGCAATCTATCACATCACTCATGCGCTGATTCGTTGGATCACACCGATCTTGTCATTTACGGCGCAAGAGGCTTGGGAAGTACTAAACCAACGTGAGGCTGATAAAGGTGGCTACGTGTTTACTCAAGAGTGGTACGAGTTCCCAGCGTTTGAACTAAGCGCCATCAGCAATGATGACTGGCAGCGTATTATGTTTGCCAAAGATATGGTAAACAAGCATATCGAAACCGCACGTGGCGAAAAAATTATCAATGCCAACTTGTCTGCCGATGTGAGCCTATACGCTGACGGTGTCATGTATGAAAGTCTAGCTAAGCTTGATGAAGAACTGCGCTTTGTACTCATCACTAGTAACGCAGAACTAAAGCCAATAAGCGAAGCACCTACTGATAGCACTGTACAGGTAGATGAAGCAACCGAAACGAATACAGAAGAGGCTGTAGACCTAGTGGTACAAGTTAGCGCTGCCACTGGTACTAAGTGCGTACGCTGCTGGCACATCCGTGATGACATCGGCACGGATAGCGCGCACCCTGAAATTTGCGGTCGCTGCGTGACCAATGTCAGTGGTGACGGCGAGGTGCGCCATTATGCCTAACCCAACAGACTCATCTGACAGCCAGCACAATAAGCCGCCGCAAGCTGAAGTCGATAAATCGCCTCAGCCTGCTCATGCGACTACAGGTAGCTCGACCACACCTAGAAGTCGACTGACCAAGTCAACAAATAGGACAACAAAAATGGTGGCCAATGGCAGTCTTGCTTTTATGTGGTATGCGCTGGCGCTAATTATCATCGTCATTGACCAGTGGACCAAGTGGCTGGCTGAAACCAAGCTGACCTTTCATGATCCAGTACCAGTGATTGAGCCATTTCTCAATTGGACACTCGCTTATAATTATGGCGCGGCATTTAGCTTTTTGGCAGATGCTGGCGGTTGGCAGAAGTGGTTCTTTTCAGGGCTGGCATTGCTCATGTCGCTGTTTTTGATTATCTATTTGCTCAAAGCGCCTCGCAAAGCCACGCTACTCTCGCTTGGACTTGCCATGGTATTGGGCGGTGCGCTTGGTAATTTAATCGATCGCTTGCTACATGGTCATGTGATCGACTTTATCCATGTGCATTATGCCGATGTTTGGCATTATCCGATTTTTAATATCGCAGATATTGGGATTTCTCTCGGTGTTGTACTGATTGTCATCGATATGCTGTTTTTGGAAAAAAAGCGTGAAGTGCCACGGTCATAACCGTCTATAGATAGAGATGTTAATTGAATTTATAAATAAAAAAGGTGGGTTACTCAGTCGTCACCCACCTTTTTTTGTCTTCTATTTTATTTATTTCTATATACGTCGATGCTACTAATCATTGCGGTATCTGTATCGTTCTTATAGCAAAACATCATAATAAGTTTGTCAAAGTCTCTAGTCCGCCACCTGCCAATAAAAACAATAACCCTGCCATATTAACGACAACGGTCAAATAATACGTGACACGAAACTCAGGTTTTTGCGATTTGTGCCGTAGATACGTTTGAGCCAATAGCGCGCCTACCCAACCGCCAAGCGCGCTTAGTATATGCAATGTAGACTCAGGCGTACGCCAGTCGCCACTTTGGGCAGCAGCTTTGTCTTTGGCATACATCCCATAAGTGATAGTTCCTAATGCTATATACCAGCCGACCGCCAGCCAGCTCAATTTATCCGTCACTGCTAATAAGACTAAGACACCATAAAAGGCAATGCCAAGGAACGAGCGTTTCTTTTGTCCTGCTTCAAACTCTGCTTGATGGCTACGTTTTTGGTTACGCTGACGGATTTGCTGATTTTTTTGTGCCATTTTTTGCTGTACAAATCCAAGTTCTTGTACTTGTTTGGCCTGCCTGCGCCCTTGATCGTCTTGTCCAATACTAAAAACGACTTGCTCGCCAACATCAGGACGGCGCTGCGCTCTAAACTCACTCACATGAAAGAAGACAGATTCACCTGTCTCGGTTTCGATAAATCCAAACCCTTTATCATCCTGCCATTTTTTGACAGTGCCCTGTTGCCGATTATCCATACCTACCTTCTCATAATCATTTTAAAATAAAAAAAATATAGTCATAACATAACCGTACTCAGGTGAGTAGCTGATTTAATAGTGTCGATTATAAAGAATTACTTTTACCATAAAAAAAGCTGAGAAAATATTCTCAGCCTTTTTATCCTACTACTTGTTATATTTTTGACATAACATTAGCTACATTTTTTCTGCTCATAAAGTTTATTTAAGTTCTCACGGCGTTCTTTGGCTGCTTCAATCGCCTCTTCCGTATTAGAGTAAGTGCCGATCAATGCAGGCCAGAATAATACGGCAGCAGCTACATTTTTACCAGTCACTTTACGTTCAGCACGTGCTTCTTTTTCAAACTGTTCAGCTTCTTCAATTTCGCCAAGAATTTGTTGGCATGATAAATTAACATCACTTACTTTCTTAGTCTGTACGACATGTGGAGTCGCACAACCCTGTGCTAATAATGCAAATACACCAATTACCAAAATAGCTTTTTTCATAGTCATCTCAAAGTTATTAAATTAAATATAATTAGACACAAATGGCTTGTTAACGAAGCGTAAACATTTATATACATTTTGGAAACTTAAGTCAACTTAAATTTACCTTTTAACAGGAAAAATTGAATTTTAGTCGGTTTTTGAGATTTTCCTATCTACGTTTTTATACTACTCTCTGATATAACAGCATGTAATATGGTGACTATGCTAGACTATTTGTCTACTAAAAACACAGCTGCAAATACTGACGTATCAACTATAATTTATAAAAGAAATAGCCATTATGACCCAATCTCAATTTATTAATCCAAACGAAGACACGCGTATCGCCCGCGGTAGCCTTGTAAAGCTACACTTCGAAGTCTCACTAGAAAACGGCACTGTCATTGACTCAACGTTTAGTCGTGATGCGCCCGTATCTTTGACTATCGGTGATGAGAGCTTGTTACCTGGTTTTGAGCAAGTATTGATGAACCTACGCGCCGGTGACACTCGTACCGCTCACCTTGAGCCAGAACAAGCTTTTGGCGAATGGAATCCTGAAAACATCCAACACTTTAGCCGCCCTCAGTTTGCGCTCGTCGCTGATAATCCAGAAGTCGGTATGATGGTTGAATTTGAAGACAAAGGTAAAAATACCTTGCCCGGTACGATCAGTGCCATCGATGACGATCAAGTCGAAGTGGACTTCAATCATCCGCTTGCTGGGCAAGACGTGCTGTTCAAAGTAAAAATCTTTAAAGTCACACCACCTGGCGTCACTGGTATACAACTTATGTAGTTACCCAAACGCACAATCCACAATAAAAAAACTAAAAAGGACAATCGAATGCAATATACAACGCTACCGCAGCTCGATGAAAAAGTATCTAAGATCTGTCTAGGTACGATGACATGGGGACAGCAAAATACGGAAGCTCAAGCACATGAACAAATGGACATGGCACTCTCTGAGGGCGTGAACTTTTGGGATACTGCCGAGATGTACCCATCACCACCAGACAAAGACAAACAAGGGGATACCGAGCGGTTTATGGGTACTTGGTTTGATAAAACCAAACAGCGTGACAAAGTCATTCTTGCCAGCAAAATATCACCAATGGACTTTTTGCGTGATGGGCAAACACGATTTAATGCTGAACACATCAGCAGCGCTATTGATGGCAACCTTGAGCGCTTACAAACCGATTATATCGATATTTACCAGCTGCATTGGCCTGAACGTCAAGCGAACTTTTTTGGTCAGCGCGGTTATACGGAAGAGATGGCGACACAGTCAGTAGATAACTTAACACCATTTTTAGAGACCATTCAAGCATTAAATGATGAGATCAAAAATGGTCGTATTCGTGCTTATGGTTTATCAAACGATACGGCATGGGGACTCATGCGCTATTTATGGGAAGCGGACAAAAACGGCTTGATCGCGCCTATCACGGTGCAAAACCCATATAGCCTATTAAATCGCTTATATGAAGTCGGCATGGCTGAGATAGCACATCGCGAAAATGTCGGGCTACTTGCTTACTCGCCACTTGGTTTTGGCGTATTGTCTGGTAAATATCTCGATGGCAAGCGTCCAGCTGGCGCACGCTTGACGGTGTATGATCGCTTCGCCCGTTACACCAATGAGCAAGCGGTATCAGCGACTGAACAATATGCCAAGATCGCCGCTGATGCTGGGTTAGATATGGCGCAAATGTCATTGGCTTTTGTCAATTCACGTCACTTTGTCACCAGCAATATCATTGGCGCGACAACAACCGAACAGCTCAAATCAAACATTGATAGTGTCAATGTGGAGCTAACGGCAGATGTATTGGAAGCGATTGAAGCGGTACACGCGCAGCATCCCAACCCATCTCCTTAGTGCGATCTGAATCAGCAGTCTATAAATTAATGCACTCGCATTTATTATAGACACAAAAAAGGCGCAAACCGCAGTCATACAACTCGCGATTTGCGCCTTTTTATTCACTAAACTGGCTTAACTATATATAGCCAATCAATCTTCAACGGGTACACGAAGTACTCGTGAATGTAACTCTGCTAGCCCTTCTTGCATACGGGCTTGCAACAAATTAGTCAGCTCACTTTTGGTACAGCCTTTTGGGTCTAGCGGTGCCAATGGCAATACATACGCGGTGACATCTTTGCTATCGAGCACTTTTTTCATGCTGTCCTTCATTGTCATCTTGCCATAATATGGCAGCGCGTCACTGAGTGTGCCATCTTTATCGACATAAGCGATAACAATGGGTCTGACAGGCACGTCAGCATCTATCGCTGACTGGAGCAATGTCCCATGAATACGCTTGATTTTTTTGCCACTAGTGGTGGTCGCCTCAGGGAAGAAAACCACCGAAAAACCTTTGGCTAAGAAATCAGCTATTTGTGAGGATACGGAGCCTGCATCACCAGAGCCGCGCTCGATGAAAAGCGTGCCTGCCGCATGCGCGAGCTTACCGAACACAGGCCACTCACCAATCTCAGCTTTGGATAAAAAGAATGCTGGACTCACAGTGCCCACGACAGGAATATCCATCCATGACACATGGTTTGACACCCACAAGCCGTGATGTTGCTTTACTGGTTCGACTTCAACGACCTTGACACCAAATGAGCCTGCCATCTTGCGACAAAACGTTTGGATGTAGCGTGGTAGTGTCTCGCGCGGTGGCTGCTTGAATGCCCCAATGCGTTGAGCGGCACGCATACCACCAGCGATGGTGGTGGTCATGCCAGCAATTTGCTTACCGCGTCCCAACTGTCGTCTGAGTGAAAAGCTTGATTTAGCTTGGCTCATCTTCGCCCTCATGATTAAATAACGGGTGTTTAATAGTCAAAAAAACGAGCCCAGTATAACAAAGTTCATACGCTCAGTGATAGGGTGTCTATTCAGTGGGTGCTCACTTTTATACAAACGGGCAATAAAGCAGATTTATAAAAAATTAATCCCAGTCATCGCTGTAACATAAAACCATCGCTAATTGTGCTCATACCCTTTAATATCAAGTGATAAGACCACATATAGATACTCATATGAACGCTATATCAAAGTATACTGAACTGATAATAGCGATATATTTACTTTATTAAATAGGTGATACTCTTTGGATTATTTTGAAAGACATGAAGGTGGCGAGCGCGCCATTATTGTACATTTAGACATTCGCCAAATTCAAGATCCTGACGATCTAGGCGAGTTTGAACTACTAGCAGATTCAGCAGGTGCCGATCGCTTGGCACTGGTCACAGGCTCACGTGCACGCCCTGACGCCAAGTATTTCGTTGGTAGCGGTAAAGCGGAGGAAATTGCAGAATTGGTGCGCGAGCATGATGCGGATATTGTACTGTTTAACCACAGCTTGTCGCCTTCGCAAGAGCGTAATATCGAAGCTTTGGTGAAATGCCGTGTACTGGATCGTACTGGTTTGATTTTAGACATTTTCGCTCAGCGTGCTCGTACTTACGAAGGTAAGCTACAAGTAGAGCTGGCTCAGCTGAACCATTTATCGACACGTTTGGTCCGTGGTTGGACGCATTTGGAACGTCAAAAAGGGGGTATTGGCTTACGTGGCCCCGGCGAAACCCAGCTTGAGACCGATCGTCGCTTGCTACAAGTGCGCGTCATGCAGCTCAAAAGTAGAATTGAAAAGGTCAGACAGACTCGTGCTCAGGGCCGGGCACGTCGCCAAAAATCAGACGTACCGACTATCTCACTGGTTGGTTATACCAATGCGGGCAAATCCACTTTATTTAATCGCTTAGTCGATGAAAATATCTACGCGGCTGATAAACTGTTTGCAACTCTAGATCCGACATTACGCCGTTTAGACTGGCAAGGCGTTGGTCGTGTGGTATTGGTTGATACGGTAGGTTTTGTCCGTCATTTGCCGCATGAATTGGTTGAATCCTTTCATGCAACGCTAGAAGAGACGCTAGAGGCGGACTTATTATTACACGTCATCGATTCTTCTAGTGAAGATATGCATGAGCAAATTCAGGCGGTCAAAGAGGTACTGGCTGAGATTGATAACGATGTGCCGGTACTCAATGTTTATAATAAGATTGATTTGACTGACGAGCCTGCACGTATTGGTTATGCTAGCGAAGGTCAACCTAATCGTGTCTATGTGTCTTCTAGAGAGAACTTAGGCATAGAAGAGTTGTCATTAGCCGTGCAGCAGCTACTAACTGGCACATTGACCACTTTTGATTTGACGCTACCCTATCATGCAGGACAGTTAAAAAATACCTTGTACGAGCTTGGTGTTATTGAAGAAGAAAGCTATGATGATAGCGGCCATGAGTGCTTGACGATTCGCTTGCCAAGCGATAGACTAAGACAACTACTCGGACAAGCCAATCTCAAGCCCACCGATGTATTACCGCTTGCACAAGCAACATTGCTGATGCCAGTACTTGAGGAATTTGAGCAGCCCGACGAACATGAAGTTGAAGAGCTGACGATGACAGCAGAAGAAGAAAGAGCATTTGACGAATTTAATGCGCTCAATTCACAAACCGCTGATTCTGAAAAATAGTCGCTGCTGAAAAACGATTGTTGACGTCAATAGATAAGTAAACCTTTGATTCATACTGTTAGACAGCAATCTTTTATACAGTAGGTTAAAATAGCATAGACGGTATCAATCGATATCGTCTATTTTTTTGAATGTGTCTACAAGCTTTATTAGTAAGCTTATTCTCTATATAATCAACGGTTATACATTCAACAAATATTGATAGGTAATACTCGCCACTCAAAAGTTGAAATGTCACTACTGTCTATTATCAGCGTTCATAATATTATTTTTCACGTTATATTATTGATACCATCGCCCGCTCGTTTTTATAAACTCATCACCTATATCTGACTTGGCCACACTGCTTATGAAGCCTGCTCACTCCTCCCATCTCCCGCTATGGATTTCGTTAATTTTAACGTTGATTATGGTTATCGTTGTCCGAGAGACGGCTGTGGTTCTTTGTCAGTTGGCAGGTATCGAAAAAGCCGCCAATATTGTCGGCTTGGTGGCAATGTTTGTTATCTTGATGATATGGCGATTGCTCAAAGGGTTGCCTAACTGGCTCACTCAAGCCAGTAACACCCTCCTCGTCGATAGTGGTTTTGCATTTCTGCCCGTCTCAGCGGGTGCAGGCTTACTGCTATTCGCGCTAGGAGATGAGCTGTTGGGCGTGATGGTCACAATGATAGTAAGTACGCTCATACCGATGTGGGGACTCGCGCTACTGACCAATCGCTGGTTGAATCAAGATGCCAATGCCGACAGCGGCACGACTAATCAGCAAAAGAAACAGCCGTGAGCTGCGGAGAGATATTATGACTTTTGACAGCGTATTTATGGCGACCTTAGCAGCCGTACTTCTAACCTTGGCGGCACACGTCATTGCACGTGTGTTAGCGCGTAAATTATCATGGTTACCGATGGTAATTACCGCGCTCGTTTTGGTACTGGTCTTCTTATTTTTATTGCAATGGGATTATGACAACTACTACAGCGCGGCCAAGCCTATATTCGATCATCTATTAGGATATGTCACAGTACTTTTGGCGGTACCACTAGCCGCAATGAACTTTAAAGGACTGCCTGTCAAAAAGCTCTCTTTGATCGTTGCTATTGCTAGTGTCATTGGTGCCCTACTGCCCATGTCATTGGCTTATCTATTTTCATTGAGTCACGACAGCATACTTGCTTTTGCTACCCGTTCTGTGACTACTCCCATTGGCCTCAGTGTTGCCGATTTAATCAATGCGCCATTAGCACTGGCGAACCTGATCATCATTGTTTCAGGTCTCATTGGCGGCGCTGTCGCCCGTTTTTTGTTTCGCGGTATCAATGATGATCGAGCTAAAGGTCTTGCACTTGGACTGGCGGCTCACGCATTTGGTACAGTAGAAGCGTGGCAAATCAGCCATACGGCAGGACGATATGCGGCATTTGGACTCGCAGTCAATGGTTTAGTGACTGCCATTTGGGTGCCTGTATTTATCAGTGCGTTAGGCATCTAGACTGATTTTGCTTACCGCTTTGACAGATGACTGAGCACTGTTTCATCATTTCAATCATTATTTTTATTGTTATTGCTTACTCAGTAACGAGACTAATAGACATGACATTTGGCTCATCCAACCATTGTCATCACCTTTGCATTTTAGAGAGTTAAAATAAGGTATGCATCAAAAAAGTGCTTGCCTGTAATTCAATGTAAACAGATATTTAACAATCTTCAAAAATATAGCACTTTGATTTATTTAAGTTTGTTTAGGGCGTGTTGAACATTCGCAAATAGGCACTGCTGATCGCTAAAATTGTTCCAGACAAGGCACAAAGCGACGATAATGCAGATGCCTTAGCGAGATTTGTAACGCAGTATGGGGCAATTTTAGCATCAGCCC